>JBDSZD010000384.1:0-11204 GCA_039925325.1 Sphingomicrobium sp. | reverse complement strand
GGAGAGTTGGGCCGACGTGATCCTGCGGCTGCGCTCGATGCTCAACACCATCAACCTTCATTATGCCGACCGGCGCGTACTGGTTGTCTGTCATCAGGTGGTGGTCCTGTGCATGCGCTACATATTGGAGGAGCTCGACGAGGCCCAGATCCTGGCGATCGACAAGCAGGCAGAGGTCCTGAACTGCGGCATTTGCGCCTACGAGTTCGCGGAGAGCGCCAACGGGCTGTGCATCCCGGCGCTGACGCTTTGGAACCACGACGCCCCGCTCGAGGGTGACGGCGCCGCCAAAACCTCCGAGCCGGACGGGGTCACGGGATCGCGATGAAATCCGGGCCTTGTTGCCGCGCTATCCCCTGTCGGGGGAATCGTAGCTCGCTTTATAGCCTTCAAGTTCGTCGCCGACCAACCGCACGACATGGATCACATTGGTCGATCCCGCCGTCTTGAACGGCACGCCGGCCATCAGCACCAGCCGGTCGCCGCCCTTGGCGATCTGGTGGCGCAACGCCATGCGCTTGGCCTTGGCGACCATCTCCTCGAAGCTCGATACGTCGCGTGTATGCACGGCCTGCACGCCCCACAGCAGCCCAAGCCGGCGCGCTGTCGTAAGCGATGCGGTCATCGCCATCAGCGGCACTGCGGGACGCTCGCGGGCAATCCGCCGGGCGGTCGATCCAGAGCTGGTGTAGCATAGCATGGCGGTCGCTGAGACCGTGCTGACGATCTGCCGCGCGGACCCGGCGAGGGCATCGGCAGTGGTCGGCTCCAGCCGCGTTTCGGTGAAGTGGATGCGTGCCGGATAAATCGGGTCGCGCTCGGTAGTCGCGCCGATGCGGTCCATCATCGCCACCGCTTCGATCGGATATTTGCCGGCAGCGCTCTCCGCGGACAGCATGACCGCGTCCGCGCCGTCGTAGATCGCAGTCGCAACGTCGCTGACTTCCGCGCGCGTCGGCGTCGGCGAACTGACCATCGATTCGAGCATTTGCGTCGCGACCACGACCGGCTTGCCGAACTGCCGCGCGGTGGCGACGATGCGGTTCTGGAGCGGCGGAACGCCTTCGGGCGGCAGCTCGACCCCAAGGTCACCGCGCGCCACCATCACCGCATCGGCAAGCGCGATGATCTCGTCCAACTGGTCGATAGCAGCGGGCTTCTCGATCTTCGCGAGCAGTGCGGCCTTGTCCCCGATCAGGGCGCGGGCTTCGGCCACGTCTTCGGGCCGTTGCACAAACGAGAGCGCAATCCAGTCTGCACCCTGCTCCAGCGCGAAGGTCAGGTCGCTGCGATCCTTTTCGGTCAGTGCGGGGATCGGCACCAGAACGTCCGGGACATTGACGCCCTTGTGATTGGATATGCGTCCGCCCACCTGCACTTCGGTCAGGATCCGGTCCGGATTGGCCTCGATCACCTTCAGGCGGATCTTGCCGTCATCGACGAGAATGCGCGCGCCCGCTTTCACCGCCTCGAACAGTTCGGGATGCGGCAGTTCGACACGGCTGGCATCGCCAGGCGCCGTGTCGCGGTCGAACACGAACTGCGCGCCGTTCTCGATCTCCACAGCGCCATCGACGAAATCGCCGACGCGGAGCTTGGGTCCCTGCAGGTCGAACAGGATCGTGCTCGGCCGTTTGAACTCTTTCTCGAGCGCGCGAATCGACTGTACCAGCGCCGCTTTCTGCTGCTGATCGCCGTGGCTCATATTGATCCGGAAGGCGTCGGCGCCGGCCAGCATGAGCTTGCGAATCATGTCCGCGCTGTCGGATGCCGGTCCGAGCGTCGCCAGGATTTTCACCTTGCGCGATCGCGGTCCGAGTGTCTCGCTCAAGCTTGATTCCTTCGCGCTGAAGTGCGGCTCGCCAATAGCCGCTATTGCCCGGCGTTCAACCCGCTTGAGCGCATCGCCCGCCTCGCCTAATGCCGCGCCTCAATCCTGGGAACGGAGTTTCACGACATGGCGGAAGGCACCGTCGCGGCCGATCAGCTGCGACTATTCATCGAGCGGATCGAGCGGCTAGAGGAAGAAAAGAAGGCAATGGCCGACGATATCCGCGATGTTTACGCGGAGGCCAAGGCCAATGGCTACGACACCAAGACGATGCGGGCCATCGTCCGGCTTCGCCGCCTGGAAACGCACGTCCGGCAGGAAGCCGACGCATTGCTCGAAACTTATCGAACGGCGCTCGGGCTGGCCTAATCTGCTCCCCTCCCGCTTGCGGGAGGGGCTGGGGGAGGGCATGTGATCCATGACTTCGCGGGGAAACGATGGCAGGCCATTCCAAATATAAGAACATCATGCATCGTAAGGGCGCGCAGGATAAGAAGCGCTCGACGATATTTTCCAAGCTCGCGCGCGAAATCACCGTCGCGGCGCGTATGGGCCTGCCCGATCCGGAAATGAACGCACGGCTGCGTGCCGCGGTACTGGCCGCCAAAGCGCAATCGATGCCGAAGGACAATATCCAGCGCTCGATCGACAAGGCCAGCGTTGGCGACGCCGAGAATTACGAGGAAATCCGCTACGAGGGCTTCGGCCCGGGCGGAGTCAGCCTGATCGTCGAAGCGCTGACCGACAATCGCAACCGCACGGCAACCAATGTTCGCACGGCTTTCTCCAAGAACGGCGGCAACCTCGGTGCCGGCGGAAGCGTGAGCCATGGCTTCGACCGCGTCGGCCTGATCGAATTTCCGGCCAAGGCCGGCGACTCCGACTCCGTGTTCGAAGCGGCGATCGAGGCCGGCGCCGAAGACGTCGAATCCGATGAGGACGGCCACCGCATCTGGACTACGCAGGATGGCCTCCACGAAGTCGCCAAAGCGCTCGAAGCGGCGCTCGGCGAACCCGACAGCGCTAAGCTCGCATGGAAGCCGCAAACGCCGGTCGACGTCGCCGGGGACAATGTCGCAAGCTTGGTCAAGCTCATCGACACGCTCGAGGACGACGACGACGTGCAGACCGTGTGGGGCAATTATGAAATCGCGGACGAAGAGCTGGAGAAGCTGGGGTGAAAATCCTCCCCGGGACGGGGAGGGGGACCATGCGCAGCATGGTGGAGGGGGCGTGTAACGGGCTCGCGCGCCCCTCCGTCAGCACTACGTGCTGTCACCCTCCCGTGCCGGGGAGGATATTCATTTGATCATCCTCGGCCTCGACCCTGGCCTTGGCACCACCGGCTGGGGAGTGATCCGCGCGGAGGGCAACCGCCTGAGCCACATCGCCAACGGGCAAATCAAGACCAGTTCCGCCGCTCCGCTGCCCGAACGCCTGGCTGTGCTTGCCGATCAACTCGAAGCGCTCATCGCCCAACACGCTCCCGATGGCGCCGCCGTCGAGGAAATCTTCCTCAACAAGAATCCGCAATCCACGCTCAAGCTCAGCCAGGCCCGCGGCGTCACCCTGATGCTCGCGGCTCGTGCGGAGATCGCGGTCGGCGAATATGCCGCGCGGCTCGTCAAGAAGGCGGTGGTCGGCACCGGCTCGGCCGAAAAGGCGCAAGTCCATGCCATGGTCGCGCGTCTCCTCCCGGGCGTGCAGATCGCGGGGCCGGACGCCGCGGACGCTTTAGCCGTTGCGATCACCCACGCCCATCACTTGGCGAGCGCGCGGGTCACTTCCCCTCCCCTTGACGGGAGGGGTTAGGGGTGGGGTGTGACTGAAGCGGCTCGATGCCGCTGAAGGAGCTTCCGAGCGGGCATCGAGCCCGCTCGTCCTCAACCCACCCCGGCCCCTCCCTTGAAAGGGAGGGGAGAGCTGTTAGCGTCAGCAAATGATCGCCAGACTTTCCGGAACGCTCGTCGAAACCACCGCCGACAGTGCGGTGATCGACGTCGCGGGCGTCGGCTATCTAGTCCTTGCCAGCACCCGCACGCTCGACGCGCTCGGCCCCAGCGGCAGCGACGTCCTCCTGCTCACCGAAATGCAGGTGCGCGAGGACAGCATGACCCTGTTCGGCTTCGGCTCGGCCGGCGAGCGCGAAAGTTTCCGCGCGCTGACCAGCGTGCAAGGAGTCGGCGGCCGCGTCGCCCTCGCGATCCTCTCGACCTTCTCGCCCGATGAATTGTCGCGCGCCGTCTCGACCGGCGACAAAGCGATGATCGCTCGCGCCAACGGCGTCGGCCCCAAGCTCGCCGCCCGCATCGCCAACGAGCTGCAGGGCAAGCTCGGCGCGCCCGGCCTCGCGGGAGCCGCAGGAGGCCCCACGCCCCGCGCAGGAGCCGCCGCCGACGCGATGTCCGCCCTCGCCAACCTCGGCTTCAAACCCGCCGAAGCCAGCGCCGCCGTCGCCGCTGCGCAGGAAGAGCTGGGGCCGGATGCGGGGTTGGACGCGCTCGTGCGCATGGCACTTAGAAAGGCCGCGAAATGACTTCATTGGTAAAGACGGGAGGGCTGACTTTGCTGGCCTTGGCCTCGCTCGCAATTGCATCCTGTTCAGGAGGTGAAAGCGTTAAGACCGGCGAGGCGACGGTGGAGCATTTCCACAACCGGTATAACGCGCAACAGCTGAGCGAGATTTACCGAGACGCTGCCCCCGAACTGCAGAAGGCCGGTGCCGAACCGGAGTTCCTTACGTTCATGACCGCCGTCAGACGGAAGTTGGGGGCTTACAAGTCTGGTAAGACCCTTCAGTGGCACGTGAATTACGGAACCGGTGGAACGATCGTGACGCTTGCCCGGGAGGCTAGGTTCGAGCGTGGCGAAGGCACTGAAAAATTCGTGCTGCGCGACGCTGGGGACAAGGCTTTGCTCGTTGGCTACAACATCGAATCTAGGGCCTTGGTGGTAAATTGACCACCCGCACCGCCTCCTGCCGTTGCGGCCAGCTCCGCGCCACCGCCACCGGCGACCCCGTCCGTGTTTCCGCCTGCCATTGCCTCACCTGTCAGCAGCGCACCGGCAGCGCCTTCTCCGTCCAGGCGCGCTGGCCCGCGGAACAGGTCGCGATCGAGGGTCAATCCACCGCGTGGAGCCGCACCGCGGACAGCGGCTTGTCCGTCACTTATCATTTTTGCCCGACCTGCGGATCGACCGTGCATTACATGACCGATCATATGCCCGGCCTGGTCGCGATCCCCGTGGGCGCTTTCGCGGACCCAGCGTTTCCGCACCCGCGCTTCTCCGTGTGGGAAGATCGGAAGCACCCCTCGGTCGAAATCCTCGGGGACGATGTCGAGCATTCACCCTAATTGCGTTCGTGATTGCCGATCCCGTTGATAAATCTTACAACTTCCCAAAAATATCAAGGCGTGGGGGGTAGAATGGCGATTAGTCGGCGGGATGCGGTTGGCATTGGGCTGGGCTTGGTTCTCAGCGCGTGCGGCGGCGGTGGCGGAAGCACCCCGACTCCCACTCCGACCCCAACGCCCACACCGACCCCAACCCCGACTCCAACTCCAACGCCGACACCAACGCCCACCGGCTCGATCGCCACATCGGCCACCGCGCGCAGGATGCGCTTTGGGTCCGCTGTCGCTTGGAGCGCGCCAGGGGCCGACGCGGGCTCATTCGCCAACCCGGATTATGCGGCGCTGCTGGAACGGGACTGCAACGTGCTCGTCCCGGAGAATGAGCTGAAATGGGAGGCGATTCGACCGTCCGCGACCAGCTTCGATTTCACCCGCGCCGACGCAATGCTCGCTTATGCTGAAAGCAAGGGAATCGCGATGCGCGGCCACACCTTGCTTTGGTATGTGCAGGAACGGTTCCCCGGATGGCTTCGGAGCTATGATTTCGGGAGCAGTCCCAGGGCCAGCGCCGAGGCTCTGGTTCGAGACCATGTCCGCACCGTCACGCGCCGCTATGCCGGCAAAATCATGAGCTGGGACGTGATCAACGAGGCGGTCGATAACGGCACCGGACAACTTCGCGGCAACGCGCTTTCCAATGCGGTCGGCAATGATACTTCGCTGCTCGACCTGGCATTCCGGACCGCGCGCGAAGAACTCCCGACCGCCGAGCTGGTCTATAACGACTTCATGGACTGGGGCGGCGGGGCGGCACACCGGGATGGTGTGCTGGCCTTGCTGCGCGGCTTCCGCGACCGCAACGTGCCGGTCGACACGCTCGGCATCCAGTCGCACATCGGCTTCTTTTCGGCACAACCCGCCACCGATATCGTCGCGGCGCGAACGCCTGTCATGCGGGCGTTCCTCGATCAGGTGGTCGCGCTCGGCTACAAACTTGCCATCACCGAGTTCGACGTCAACGACCGGGATCGCATCGGAACGATCCAGCAACGCGACACGGACGTCGCCACGCTGGCGCGCGGCTGGCTCGACCTGCTCTTCTCCTATCCGCAGCTGCGCGATGTGCTCGTCTGGGGAATGAGCGACCGCTACAGCTGGCTGCAAAGCTTCTCGCCGCGGCCCGATGGGCTGCCGCTCCGTCCGCTGCCTTACAATCGCGATTTTCAGGCCAAGCTTCTGCGCGACACATTGATCGACGCATTCAACGCGACGAGCACGCGCCCGGCCTGATTCCAATCGTAATTGCGGCTTGGTTCGCCCTTGTCGGACGCGTTCGCGGACCCCAGCTTCCCGCACCCGCGCTTTTCCGTGTGGGAAGATCGCAAGCATAAGTGGGTAAGAGATCATCGGCGACGATGTCGAGCATTCCGACTGAAATTCCTGTCCTACAGCGTCGGCAATGTGCAACATGCGGCCATGGGCGAAATGGATGAGCGGGCGGTCGCAAGGGTGACGAAGCCGACAAAGCCGACACACCCCCCCTCCACCCGGTGCGTGGGGGCCGCGGATGGCCACTGATCCCGCCCGGATCACCACGCCGGAGCGCACCAGCGAGGACGCCGACGCTGCGCTTCGGCCCAAGTCGCTCGACGAGTTCATCGGGCAGCAGGGCGCGCGCGAGAATCTGCGCATCTTCGTCAATGCGGCGAAGGCGCGCGGCGAAGCGCTCGATCATGTGCTGTTCTTCGGGCCGCCGGGCCTCGGCAAGACCACGCTCGCTGCAATTCTCGCCCGCGAGATGGGCGTCGGCTTCCGCGCCACCTCCGGGCCGGTGATCGCCAAGTCGGGCGATCTCGCGGCGCTGCTTACCAACCTCGAAGATGGCGACGTGCTGTTCATCGATGAGATCCACCGGCTCAATCCCGCGATTGAGGAAATACTCTATCCGGCGATGGAGGACCGCGCGCTCGACCTGATGATCGGCGAGGGTCCGTCCGCGCGCTCGGTGCGCATCGATTTGCCCAAATTCACTCTGGTCGGCGCGACCACCCGGCAGGGCTTGCTCACCACGCCGCTGCGCGACCGCTTCGGAATCCCGATCCGCCTCAATTTCTACACCGTCGAAGAACTCGAACAGGTCGTGCGCCGCGCGGCGCGCCTGCTGGGGGCACCGACTACGCCCGAAGGCGAACATGAAATCGCCCGCCGTTCGCGGGGGACTCCGCGAATTGCGGGCCGGCTGTTGCGCCGCGTGCGCGATTTCGCGCATGCCGCCGGGGCGGATGCAATCGACGCGGCTACCGCGGACCGCTCGCTTTCCCGGCTGGAGATCGACGGGCTTGGCCTGGACGCCATGGATCGCCGTTATCTGACCATGATCGCCGACCTTTACGGCGGTGGCCCGGTGGGGGTCGAAACCCTTGCGGCGGGCCTCAGCGAACCGCGCGACACGATCGAGGATGTGATCGAACCCTTCCTCATTCAGCTTGGCCTCATCGCCCGCACGGCACGTGGCCGCTGCCTCAACGGGCGCGGCTGGACCCATTTGGGGCTGCCGCAACCAGCGGGGTCGCAAAGCGGGTTGTTTGAAGGCGAGTAGGAAGCAGATGGGTTTTTCTTTTCGTCATCCCGGACTTGATCCGGGATCCACCTTCTTGTGCAAAGATCGGACGAAAAGGTGGATTCCCGCTTTCGCTGGAATGACGATGATGGTGATGCTCTCTCCAGCCTCCGCCCAGACCCCCGCCGCGCCCGACTACACCAAGCCCGCCTCGTGGCTCTGCCTTCCCGGTCGTTCCGATACTTGCTCGACCCCACTCCCGACCACCGCGCTCAACCCGAACGGCTTTGGCTCCGTCGGCCGCAGCACCGTCGCCAAGGACCCACCGGTCGATTGTTTCTACGTCTATCCGACCGTGTCCAACGACCCGGGCCTGAACAGCGACCTCATCCCCAACAGCGGCGAGCGTTCGGCCACCCAGTCGCAGTTCGCCCGCTTCGCCGGCGTGTGCCGGACCTTCGCCCCAATCTATCGGCAAATGACTGTCTCCGCAGTGGCGACCGCGGGTACCGGCGGCAATGTCGAGGGCGCGGGCGCGCTTGCCTATCGCGATGTCGCGGCCGCCTGGCGCACCTACCTGACGACGCACAATAAGGGCCGCCCGTTCGTCCTGATCGGGCATAGCCAGGGCTCGCTGATGCTGATCGAGCTGATCAAGCGCGAGATCGACGGCAAGCCGCTCCAGCGCCAGCTGCTGCGCGCTAATTTACAGGGGTTCAACGTGCTGGTGCCGGTCGGGAAGCGGGTCGGCGGGAGCTTCGCCTCGGTGCCATTATGCGCTTCGGCGCGCGAAACCGGCTGCGTGATGAGCTGGGTCAGCTATCGCGAGAGGAATGTGCCCCCGCCTGGCGCCCTGTTCGGTTATTCCAACCGCGCCGGAATGACCGTGGCCTGCACCAACCCGGCGCACCCGGGCGCGCCCGGATGGGAAAAGCTCGAATCCTATTTCAGCACCCGTTCGGCTCAGGCCGTGCCCGGTGGACCGATCAACTGGTCGTCCGAAGGCCCGCCGCCGACGCCGTTTGTCCGGACCGAAGGCCTGGTCTCCGCCCGCTGCGTCAACGACGGGCCGCGCGGCTATCTGTCGGTTCGAACCAACGCCGATCCGAACGACAAGCGCACCGACCGCATCGGTGGCGAGGTCGGAATCCTCGGCTTCTTCCTGCCCGGCTGGGGTATGCACCTTGCGGACGCCTTCATCGCTCAGGGCGACCTGATCCGGCAAGTGGAAGAGCTTGGCGGTCGAGTGAAGCCCGGTACGATTGGCAGGTGAATCCCGGCCCGCTAGAAGCGCCGCCCATGACACCGTCACCATTCGACACGCCCTATCGCGGCGGCCTTGTCGGCAACGAGCATCATTTCGCGTTGACGGTCTATTTCGAAGACACCGACACCGCGCAGATCGTTTATTATGCGAACTATCTGAAGTTCCTCGACCGGGCCCGCACCGATATGCTGGAAGCGGTCGGCATCAGCCACGCCGCCGTTCACCGCGAGGGCCGCGGCGTCTATGCGGTGGCCGCCGTAGACATCCGCTATTTGAGCTCGGCCCGTGCCGGCGACCATCTGCTGGTGCTGACCAGGCTTGAGCAGGTCCGCGCGGCATCTCTGCTCATTCACCAGCGAGTCATGCGCGGACCCGAAACACTTGCCGAGGCCCGGGTCACTGCCGCGTTCATCACGCCCCAGGGGCGACCGCAGCGGCAACCACGAGAGTGGATCGAGAAGTTCAAAGCGATGATCGGGCGAGAAGAATAGATGTTGACGTTCCTCGCTCTCGCCACCGCGCTCATCACGGGCGCGACTTCAGCGCAAGAAACGTCCCCCACTGCGCAGACTCAAACGATCGTCCAGCCGCCTTCCGGTCCCGGCATTCCGACCGTCATGATCCCGCCGCTGACGACACCGAAGATCACAGACACCTCCGCCGGACCGACGCACGCTCTGGGATTGCAGGTCGCCCAGATCATCGCCGCGGACCTCCGATCGACCGGCAGTGCGCTGATCATCGGACCCGACAAGGTTCGGGTATACTCCTATCCGGAGGTGACCGGCCCGCTGTTTTCCAGCTGGCGGACGCTCGGCGCGAAGATGCTAGTTACTGGCTTCGTGCAGGCCCGCGACGACAAGCGGATCACAATTGGCTGCTATCTCTACGACGTCGCCGCGGGCCGCGAGCTTGCCCGCAAGGGCTTCGTCGTGCCGGTAGACGAACTGCGGCGCGGGGCGCACCGTTGCGCGGACGGTATCTATACCGGCCTGACCGGCAAGCCCGGCATGTTCGACAGCCGCATCACTTATGTTGCGGAGAGCGGCGCGGCCTGGGAGCGAATCAAGCGCGTCGCAATCATGGACGCGGACGGCTCCAATCATGAGTTCGTCACTGCCGGCGTCACTTCCGCTTTAGCACCGCAGACCTCGCCCAGTGGGGAACGGATCGCCTACACTGCCTTCGTCAACCGTATGCCGCAGGTGCGCATCGTCGATGTCGCCACCGGCGTCGAGCAGCCGCTGCTGTCCGGACCCGCCATCAGTTTTGGACCGACCTTCTCGCCGGGTGGTCAGCGCATCGTCTTTTCCATCGCCGCCAACGGCAACACCGATCTTTATGCGGTGGACGCCAACGGCGGCGTTCCGCAGCGTCTAACGGCCACACCCGGGGCCGACACCAACCCCAGCTTCTCGCCCGACGGGAAGCAGATCGTGTTCGAGAGCGACCGCTCCGGCGCAGCGCAGCTCTATGTGATGAACGCCGACGGGTCCGGACAGCGGCGGATCAGCTTCGGGGGCAACCGCTACAGCGCGCCGTCGTGGAGCTCCGATGGCGGATGGATCGCCTTCGCCAAGGCGGACCCGCGCGCTTCCGGAATTGGCATTATGAATCCGCGGGGTAGTGACGAGAAAATGCTGACGAGCAATCCGCTCGACGATGGCCCGAGCTGGGGGACGAGCGGTCAGTCGATCGTCTTCTACCGTCCCAATCCTTCCGGCAGCCGCACTTCCCTGTTCTCTGTGGGCGCGGGCGGCGGCGAGGCGCGGCAGTTGATCACGCCGCAGGGCGGGTCGGATCCCAGCTGGTCGGCGGTGCAGCAATGAAATTTTTGATTTTAGCGCTCGGCGCTGCTTTGGCGTACGCGTCCGCTGCACAGGAGATTCCGCTGTCGATCCCGCAGCCGATGCCGCCGCCGGCCGATCTGAACTTCGTGGACATGCCGCAGCTTCAAGTCGATCTGGTGATGAAGGCCGGTTCGGACCGCGTTTATTTTTCGGGGAGCGATCACGGGCTGAGCGTGTCGGCGCGCGCGACCCTGGCGGCGCAGGCCCGCTGGTTGCTTGCCAAT
Organism: Sphingomicrobium sp.; assembly: GCA_039925325.1. Taxonomy (GTDB): domain Bacteria; phylum Pseudomonadota; class Alphaproteobacteria; order Sphingomonadales; family Sphingomonadaceae; genus Sphingomicrobium. The sequence goes on along the minus strand of JBDSZD010000384.1, from coordinate 116 downwards.
CCAATGGTACGCGCGGTGATCGAGGGGCATTCGAACGAGCGCGACACCCGCGATCATGCCTTGGCGATAGGCGAACGTCGGGCAAATGCGGTGCGCGACTATCTTATCAGTCTTGG
>JBDSZD010000383.1:0-7052 GCA_039925325.1 Sphingomicrobium sp. | reverse complement strand
CGCCGGCAATCAGGCCGCCACCGCCTTTCGAGGAGTGGCCGACGACCTGATGGCCCGAGGAGCGAAGGAGAGCGAGGGTTGCGGCGCCGATGCCGCGGCTTGCGCCAGTGACGAGGATGTTCATGGGTTAGTGATTACCCGACCCCTTTCGTCATTGCGAGCGGAGCGAAGCAATCCAGATGTCGAGAATGGATTGCCGCGTCCCCCGGATCGGTCCGGGGTCCTCGCAATGACGGTTACGCGGCGAAGCGGCCCAGGAAGTCATTGGTGGTCGACTGGAAGCCGGAGATCTGCTCGGCAAAGCGGCCAAAACCGTGCTCCACCTCGTCCATGTCGTTGGCCACTGTCTCCGTGTCGGTACGGATGGCGGCGATGGTCGAGCTCATCGAGTCGGCGGCCAGAGCGGTTTCATCCACGGCGGCAGTGATCATCGTCACAGTCTGCGCCTGAACCTCCATCACCTGACGGATGCGGTCGGCGGACAATTGAACCTCTTCGACGGTCTCGCGGATCGAGCCATTGGCGTCGACGGTTTCGATGGTCGCTTGCTGGATTGCGGTGATCTTGGCGGTAATATCGTCGGTCGCCCGCGCGGTTTGGCTGGCGAGGCTTTTCACCTCCTGCGCAACCACCGCGAAGCCGCGGCCTGCGTCGCCTGCACGCGCTGCCTCGATGGTCGCGTTAAGCGCGAGCAGGTTGGTTTGTCCCGCAATGTCGCGGATCAGCGACAAGATCGATTCGATCGCTTTGACGTGGGCGGAGAGCGCCTGCGACACCTGCACCGCCTGCTCTGCTTGATCGCCAGCCCGCGTGGCGACCCCCGCCGCGACTTCCACCTCGCTCCGCGCATCCTCGATCGCGCGAATCAGGCCGGCCGCGGTCTGTGCGGCTTCGCGCATAGCAACGGCGGATTGTTCGGCTGCGGCCGCAACTTCGCTTGTCTTGCCCAGCATACCGCGCGCCGAGGCGGCAGTGGCGCGCGTGCGTTCGGTTAGGGCTGCCGATTGGTCGGTACCTTCACGCACCAGACCGGAAATGCGCCGCTCGAACTCCTCGCTCTGACGACCGCGAGCCTCGGCCGCTTCGCTGGCCGCAAGCACCGAGACTTGGGCCAGGACGATGTCACGAGCGTAGTTCTGTCCAATGCTGAATGTGTCGATCGCGCGAACGCGATCTTCCGTCTGCTCGCCAAAATGCTGATCAAGTCGGCGCAAAAGATCGCTCGTATAGCGGGCACGCTGGGCAACGAATTGTGGAACACTGGTTTTTGCCGCATGGATTTGAACGCCCTGCTCGGCGACCGCCCGGACCCAGCTCTCATCCACGGGACTGGTGTAGAATGCCTGTTGGAACTTTCCGGCTGCTTCACCCAAGTGCACTGCGGCAACTTCCTGGATGATAGATCCTGCTTGATCCCACAGCCAGCGGAAGGCCTCCTGAAGCTTGCCGCCATCGGAATAAGCGGCGAGGCGCTCCGCGACGTCTTCTGCGCTCAAGCGCTGCAGGTTCCCGGTGCTGCTCATCGCAAATTCCTTGCTGCTGCGCCAAATGGGCAGGGGTCCGTTGTTTCCTACGCAGCCCGTGAGCGGAAGTCGGACATTTGTTCGCTGAAGCGGCCGAACCCCTGCTCGACCTCGTCGATATCCTTGGCGACATTTTCGGTGTCGCTGCGGATGGCGGCAATGGTCGAGCTCATCGAGTCGGCGGCAAGCGCGGTCTCGTCGACGGCGGCCGTGATCATCGTCACGGTCTGCGCCTGCAACTCCATCGCCTGACGGATTCGGTCGGCCGAGGTCTGGACCTCTTCAACCGTACCCTGGATCGAGCTGTTGGCTTCCACCGTCTGACGCGTGGCCTGCTGGATGGCGGTGATCTTGGTCGTGATGTCGTCGGTAGCGCGCGCGGTCTGCGACGCGAGGCTCTTCACTTCCTGCGCAACCACTGCAAAGCCGCGGCCTGCATCGCCGGCGCGCGCCGCTTCGATGGTGGCGTTGAGCGCGAGGAGATTGGTCTGGCCCGCAATGTCGCGGATCAGGCTGAGGATCGATTCGATCGCTTCGACGTGGGCGGACAAAGCCTGGCTGACTTGCACGGCTTCGCTCGCCTGGTCGCCGGCGCGGGTCGCGACGCCCGCGGCCACTTCGACTTCGCTCCTGGCGTCCTCGATCGCGCGAATCAGGCCCGCCGCGGTCTGTGCGGCTTCGCGCATGGCGATTGCGGACTGCTCGGCGGCGGCAGCCACTTCGCTGGTCTTGCCGAGCATGCCGCGGGTCGAGGCCGCGGTGGCATGGGTGCGTTCGCTAAGTACGCGGGTCTGGTCGATGCTGGTGCGGATAAGTTCGGCGACGCGGCGCTCGAACTCATGGTCGCGGTCACCGCTGCTGGCGGGAGCCTCGGCAGCCAGGGATCCAGTAGCCGACGCTTGAGTTGCCATAATTTCGCTGCTGAAGGTCATTGCGCGCTGGAAAGTATCGAGCGCGCGGCGACCGTCGTCCTCGCGGCCAGCGAAGTGGCTGAAAAAGGCTTCGTTGACCTGGCTCGCAAAGGCAGCGCGCGAGGCGACGAATTGCGGGAGCTTGTACGCGCCGAGCCGGCTGCCTTCATCGGCAAGCGCCCGGACCCAGTTCGAATCGACCGGACTGTTGAAAATACTCTGGCAATGCGGAGCGCCGGATGCACCAAGGGAGCCGCGTGCGGCGGTCTCAATCAGTTCGCCGGCCTCGGCCCAAAGCCATGCCAGTTCGTCTCCCAAACGTCCGTCTTCGCCATAAGCGGCAACGCGCGCGCTGACCTGATCGTCGTTCATCCGAATTCCGTCGGCACCCATCCCACTCGCTCCTCAAACGCGTCTGCCTGGTTTTGTTCGCAGACGATTGACCCGCTTGATGCCCGCAAATGGTTAAGGCGAAGTTAGGCCCGGAGCGGAATCTTGCCTCTCTGGTGCTCCCGCCCTAAGCGGGCCTCGCGGTGCCACGATCCCGCGCACCGACGAACAGCAAAGAGGAAATGAGGCCCATGGCCGACAGCCGAAGCCGACCTATGTCCCCGCATTTGGGCATTTGGAAATGGGGTCCGCACATGCTGGTGTCGATTCTCCATCGAGTGACCGGTGGCGCGCTCACCGTCGCGGGTCTTGCGATCCTTGTTTGGTGGTTGATGGCTATCGCGCAAAGCGGTGAAGCCTATGGCAAGTTCAGCGCGGCGAGCACCCATTGGGCGGGAACAGTGGTGCTGATCGGCCTGACCTGGGCATTTTTCCAGCACCTTCTTTCGGGCGTCCGGCATTTGATGATGGATAGCGGGCTGGGGTTCGAGATTGGCGCCAACAAGCGGCTCGCAATCGTCACCGTGATCGGGTCGCTGCTGCTAACGGCGGCATTGTGGGCATGGATCCTCGGGAGGGCAGCATGAGCCTTGGGACAAGCGCAACTCCGCTCGGGCGCGTGCGCGGACTTGGTCCTTCGGGAGAAGGCGGCGAGCATTGGCTGCGCGAGCGGGTCACGAGCGTTGCGTTGGTGCTGCTTGGAAGCTGGCTGCTGGCTTCGCTTCTGTTCCTTCCAGCGCTCGATCAGGCGACGTTCGCGGAATGGCTGCGGATGCCCAGCGGCGCGGTCCCGATGGCGTTGTTCGTCGTCATCGCCTTTGCCCATGCGCTCGACGGTATGAAGGTCGTCGTCGACGATTATGTCCATGACGACGGCAGCAATTTTGCGCTCAACACTTTGCTACTGTTTGCGGCCGTCGGCGGCGCGGCCCTGGCGCTGTTCGCGCTCGGCAAGATCGCGTTCGGAGGGCAGGCTTGAACGCCTACAAAATCATCGACCATGTCTATGATGTCGTTGTCGTCGGCGCTGGCGGTGCCGGCCTGCGCGCGACCATGGGGGCAGCCGAAAAGGGCCTGAAGACCGCCTGCGTCACCAAGGTCTTTCCGACCCGCAGCCATACCGTGGCCGCGCAAGGCGGGATCGCGGCAAGCCTCGGCAACATGGGTCCGGACCATTGGACCTGGCACATGTACGATACGGTCAAGGGCTCCGACTGGCTCGGTGACCAGGACGCCATCGAATATCTGTGCCGCGAGGCGCCGGCGGCGGTCTACGAGCTTGAGCATATGGGCTTGCCGTTTAGCCGCACCAACGAGGGCAAGATCTATCAGCGCGCGTTCGGTGGAATGACGCAGAACATGGGTGAGGGTCCGGCCGCACAGCGGACGTGCGCTGCGGCCGACCGCACCGGCCATGCGATGCTGCACACGCTCTACAGTCAGAGCCTCAAATATGACGCGGACTTCTTCATCGAATATTTCGCGCTCGACCTGATCATGGAGGATGGCGAGTGCCGCGGCCTGATCGCTTTGTGCCTCGACGATGGGTCGATCCACCGCTTTCGCGCGCAATCGGTGGTGCTGGCGACCGGCGGTTACGGGCGCTGCTATTTCTCGGCGACCTCGGCCCACACCTGCACCGGCGACGGCAATGCGATGGTGTTGCGCGCCGGCTTGCCGCTGCAGGACATGGAGTTCGTCCAGTTCCACCCGACCGGCATTTACGGTGCGGGCGTGCTGATTACCGAGGGCGCGCGGGGCGAGGGTGGATACCTCACCAATAGCGCGGGCGAGCGATTCATGGAGCGCTATGCGCCGTCCGCCAAGGACCTCGCCAGCCGCGACGTGGTCTCGCGCTCGATGGCTATGGAGATCCGTGAAGGACGCGGAGTCGGCGAGCATAAGGACCATATCTTCCTTCATCTCGACCATATCGACCCGAAGATCCTGGCCGAGCGCCTGCCGGGGATCACCGAAACCGCGATGACCTTTGCCGGTGTCGACCTGACGCGTCAGGCGATCCCGGTGACGCCGACGGTTCACTATAATATGGGGGGCATTCCGACCAACTATCATGGCGAGGTCGTCACGCTGAAGGGCGGCGAGCCGGACTCGGTCGTGCCGGGTCTGTTCGCAGTCGGCGAAGCGGCCTGCGTCAGCGTCCACGGCGCCAATCGCCTGGGATCGAACAGCCTGATCGACCTGGTGGTGTTCGGCCGCGCTGCGGGCCTGCGCCTTGCCGAAGTGGTCAAGCCGAACGCGACCCAGGCCATGCCGCCGGCGGAGGCGACGGACAAGGCGCTCGCTCGCCTCGATCACTTTCGCCACGCCGAGGGCAACAGCGCGACGGCCGACATCCGGCTCGAAATGCAACGCACCATGCAGTCCGACTGCGCGGTGTTCCGCACCGAGCGCACGCTCAATGAAGGCATCGGCAAGATCGACGCCGTCTACAAGCGGCTTGCCGACGCACGCGTGGTCGACAAGAGCCTGATCTGGAACAGCGATCTGGTCGAGACGCTGGAACTCGACAACATGCTCGCCCAAGCCGTCGTCACCATGCACTGCGCCGCCAACCGCAAGGAAAGCCGCGGCGCGCACATGCACGAGGATTTCCCCGAGCGCGACGACAAGAATTGGATGAAGCACAGCATTGCGTGGTTCGACGGGTGGGGCGGTGGCGGCGGCGCGGTGCGGATCGATTATCGACCGGTCCACGAATACACGCTCACCAACGAGGTCGGCTACATCAAGCCCAAGGCGCGGGTCTATTGAGCGAGACCCTCGCCTGGCTGCTGTATCTGGTTGCGGCTGCGCTCGCCTTCGCCGCCGTCTACTACAAGAATTGGCCGATCACCCTCTCCATGCTTGCCGCCACGGCGCTGACGACGCTCGTCTGGTATGCTGCCGTCGAGCTCGGCAAGGAGGCCAACGAGCCGACCTGGATCAACGTCGATCTCGCCCTGAACGCGAGCTTTGCATTGATTTTTGCGGGGGCCGGCGCGGGGTTGGGGATGTGCTTGAGATCCAACAAACGCGCCGCCGAGAGCGCGGACGACGAGCGATGAACGACACCACGCCGCCCAAACGCATTTTCCCGACTTCCAAGGTCGATGCCGCTGCCGCCAAACATGTGCCCTCGTCGCCGCAGACCGAGAGCAAGGCGTACAAGCTTGCCTTTCAGGATTCCGAGTTCCTGTTGCGCGAAGATCTGCGGCCGGTGCGTTTCCAGCTTGAATTGTTGAAGCCCGAGCTGCTGCTGGACGAGGCCAAAATTCGCTCGACCTTCGTCTTCTACGGGTCGGCGCGCATTCCCGAGCCGGGGAAGGCCGCGTCGCTTGTGGAAGCGGCGACGGACGATGAAACGCGGCGACTGGCCGAGAGCCTGCAGGCGAAGTCCCATTATTACGAAGTAGCGCGCGAGCTTGCGCGGCTCGCCAGCCGGACCGACCCCGACGCGGACGGGTGGCGCGATTTCGTCGTTTGCTCCGGCGGCGGGCCGTCGATCATGGAGGCCGCCAACCGCGGTGCCTGCGACGAGGGCAAGGAATCGATCGGTCTGAATATCGTGCTTCCGCACGAGCAATTGCCGAACCCCTATGTCACGCCCGACCTCAGCTTCCAGTTCCACTATTTTGCGCTTCGCAAGATGCATTTCCTGCTTCGCGCCCGCGCGCTGGCGGTCTTCCCGGGCGGGTTCGGGACGTTCGATGAAATGTTCGAGGTGCTGACCCTCATCCAGACGGGCAAGGTTCGACCGCTCCCGATCCTGCTGTTCGGGCGCGAGTTCTGGACGCGGGTCATCGATTTCGATGCGCTCGCGGACGAAGGGTTGATCAGCCGGTCAGACCTGGACCTCATCCACTGGAGCGAGGACGGGGACGAAGCCTGGGACTTCGTGCGCCACTATTACGACAAGAAGTAGCGCCGCTTAGTTTTTCTTGGCGACACCCGACGGACCGGTGACTAGCGCCGCGCCTTCGCCACCGATATTCTTGTTGGGGCTTTTCGCGGCCTGTTGCTCGGTCAAAACCGGCTCGTTCTCACTCTTTTGCGCACCGTCTCCGCTACCGGAGCCAGCCTTTGGCGCGGCATCGTCGGTTGGCTCGGCTCCTGCGGCGGGCGCCGCCGGAAGCGGAAGGTTGGAACCGCGCGAATTGAGGAAGACCATGACGTTGGCGCGATCTTCCGGCTTGCTGAGGCCCGCGAAGGTCATTTTGGTGCCCGG
>JBDSZD010000382.1:0-5501 GCA_039925325.1 Sphingomicrobium sp. | reverse complement strand
GCCTCATGCTGCCCGAAATCACCGCCTCCTCGGCAACGCAAATCGCCCACATCATCCAGTTGGCGGTCGCTCCCATATTCCTGCTCGCGGGCGTCGGCGCATTTCTCAACGTGTGCGCCGGACGGCTTGCCCGGATCATCGACCGCGCGCGCGATATCGAACCTATGATCCTTCAGTCGCGCGGCGAGGAACACGATCGCTGGCTCGGCGAAATCCGCATCCTCGACAAGCGGATGGCGCTGGTCAGTCAGGCCATCTTTTTCGCGGTGCTCGCCGCCGTGTTGACCTGCCTTGTCGTAATCGTGCTGTTCGCGGCATCCCTCACCAATGCCCAGTTCGGCACCACCGTTGCCCTGCTGTTCATCGGCTCGATGGTCGCCGTCGGGATTAGCTTCAGCATTTTCTTGTTCGAGACCCGCTTGGGCTCGCGCTCAGTCCGGATCCGGACCGACATTCTCGAGCATGAGGCGGATCGCGAGTAGCCGATGCGCTTCGCGACCGACACCCTTGAAAGCGTTCGTCTCGGCCCATAGGCTGGCCGCTCATGGGGGAGAAGGTCATTGCCGTTGAATATCCTGATAGCGCTCGCCGCCGTCGCCACCACACCCGCTGAAGCGCCGCGCGCTGCCACCTCCCGTCCACCGGCTTCGGCCCCCGCAAAGGCCAAGGCCTCGCCGGCGGTCGATCCGATGCAGGCGATGGCAATGATGATGAAGATGTTCGACAAATTCTTCCCGGCGGGACCTGCGCCCGATCCGGCGCGGCTCGCAATGGCGCGCGAAGCGACAATGACGATGTTTCCCAAGGGCGCCTACGCGGAGGCCATGAACATCGTTATGAACCGGACCGTCGATCAGGCGCTCAATATGAGCGAGGCCGACTTCGCGGGCATGGTACCCTTGGCCAAGGACAAGAAGGCCAAACCGCCGAGCACCGAACCGCTCCGGCTAATGCTTTCGAAGAAAGATCCGACGTTCGATGCGAAGCTCGCGGCCGTTCGCGCATTTGCCGGCACTATGCTGACGAAGGTGGGGGACGTTGCCGAGCCGAAGTTCCGCGAGGGAATGGCGCGAGCATTGGCGCGCAAGTTCGATGAGCGTCAGCTGGCCGATGTCCGGGCCTTCCTCGCCACTCCGACCGGCGCTGCCTACGGTCGGGAGATGGTCGGCCTGTGGTTTCAGCCGGACGTGATGCGCGGCGCGTTCGAAATGTTTCCCGAGATGATCAAACTGATGCCGGCCCTGGCCAAGGACGCCGCCGAGCTCAGCGCGCAGTTGAAGCCTGCCGGCAAGCCAACGGACAAGAAGCCGGAGTGAGCCTCGGCCTGTCTGATCCATTTGCAAGCCTGCGCTTGCGCTGTATTAGTTTTCTATGACAGGTGACAGGATCGAACGCGACATGCCGCCGCTGGAACCGGTCGCGCCCGGATACAAAAATGTGCTTCGGTTCCGCCTCGCGCTGTCGTGGCTGCCGTTCGTCGCCGGCGCGCTGGTCCTCGACAATGTCGCGCTCGACGAAAAGCCCGTTTACGGCCTGCTCAGCGTCGCGCTGCCCTTGATGGCGCTCGTTTCCGTCACACTGGCGCCCGAGCGGCTCTACCGCCGCTTGCTCTATCGGCTCGACGCCCGGCTTCTGCAGGTCCTGCGCGGCTGGCTGTTCCATACCGACACAATCGTGCCGTTCGTGCGCGTCCAGCATCTCGACGTGACGCGCGGCCCGCTCGACAAGATGTTCGGAACCGCGACCCTCGTGGTTCATACGGCGGGCACGCACAACAGCATAGTCACGCTGCCGGGACTGCCACCCGAGCGCGCGGCCGAGATCCGCGACATCATCCGCGAGCATGTGCGAACGGACTTCGCCTGATGGCCGCCGGACGGGCGACCGGCGCGCCCGAGAAGCTGCACTGGTCATCCCTGCTGTCGACCCTTCGCAAAAGCATTCGCGGATTATGGGGATTGTTCGCGGGCGGCGCCTATCTGGCCGTTCAAGGTCATTGGGCGGTCGTCGTCGGCCTCGCAATCCTGTTTGCCTTTGTTTCCGTCGCCGCAGCCGTGCTGCGCTGGACGCGTTTCACTTTTGCCATCACGGACGACCAGGTGCGGATCGACAGCGGCATCGTCAGCCGCACGCACCGGTCGATCCCCTTCGATCGTATTCAGGACGTCGATATCACGCAGGGGCCGGTCGCCCGCTTGCTCGGCGTCGCGCGGGTCAAGTTCGAGACCGGCGGCGGGGCGGCCGGCACCGACGACGGGGTGCTGGATGCAATCGCGCTCGATCGCGCCGAGACGCTCCGTAGCCTCATTCGATCGCGCGGCGCGGAAATCCCGGCATCCTTCGACGAACTGCCCGTCGAGGTGGCTCCAATCTATTCGATGAGCCTCCAGCGGCTGTTCCTTGCCGGAATGTTCAACTTCTCGCTCGCTTTGTTCGCCTTCCTGTTCGGCGCGACCCAGACGATGGGCGACGCCGTCGGTTTCGATCCGTTCAACCGAAGATTCTGGCAAGGCCTGTTGGCCACCGGCAGCCCGATTGCGGCCTTCCTGCTCGCCCACCAGGTCGCAGCGGCGGTCGCCGGTCTGCTCATTCTCGGTTTGGCGGGTCTCGCGACTGGCGTCATCCGGACAGTCCTGCGGGACTTCGGTTTTCGCGTCGATCGCACCGAGACCGGACTTCGCCGTCGGCGCGGCTTGCTCACGCGCACCGACGTGACTTTGCCGGTCGCGCGCGTGCAGGCCGCCGTCATCGCTACTGGCCCCGTTCGCGACCGCTTCGGCTGGCGCGCGCTGTCGCTGCAGAATCTAGCACGTGACGAGGGGGAGAAGAACGGACACCTCCTCGCCCCACTCGCCAGCGACCCGGAAGTCGATCGTATATTGACGGAGCTCGGCTGGCGGGACCAGTCGAGCGATGCGCAGTGGAGGCCCGTGTCGGCCTGCTATGTCTGGCTCCATCTCATTTTGCTGACGCCGCTCTTTCTGATCGCGGTCTTTCAGGCCTTCTTTTTCCCCCTGTTCGGCCTGATCGGCTGTGGCTTCATCGCTGGAGCCGCCCTAACCCGTTTTCTCGCGTGGCGGCGCACCCGCTACGCGCTTGATGGGGATCGCCTGCTGGTCCGCACCGGGTGGTGGCGTCGCCGCAGTGCAATCCTGCCGCTTTCCAAAGTCCAGAGCATCGACCTGACCGAGAATGTAATCAGTCGCTGGTTCGGGACCGCAAGCCTTCAGTTCGGGGTCGCAGGGGGCGCGCCCTTTGGAATCCATGGCTTGCCAGCGCTCGGCCGCGAAACCGCGCGGAACCTGCGCGACAAACTGCTAGCCGGTGAACGATGACCTTTGCACTCGACGTTGAGCACTCGATCACCGGACAGCCGTGGCGCTGGCGCAGGTCCGGTGAGCCGGGGCTCGCGCCCGATGCGCTCGTGGATGAGCTGTTGCTGGCGCGCGGGGTGAGCCGGGAAGATCTCGCGCGGCATCGAACCCCGACGATCCGCAACTTTCTGCCCGACCCGTCCTGCTTCAAGGATATGGACAAGGGTGCGAAGCGGCTCGCCGATGCGATCGAGGCGGGTGAGAGCGTCGCGATTTTTGGCGATTATGATGTGGACGGAGCGACCAGCGCGGCGCTGCTCGTCCTGCTGCTCCGCGGTCTGGGCGGAGCGCCGATCGTCTATATCCCCGACAGGCTGATGGAAGGCTACGGCCCGTCGGGCAAAGCCTTGGTCGAGCTGAAGCAACGGGGCGCGAGCCTAGCCATCTGCGTGGACTGCGGCGCGCAGGCGTTTGAAGCGCTCGACGAAGCGAGAAACGCCGACCTCCAAGTCATCGTCGTCGACCACCACCAGTGCGCGAGCCAGCTTCCGGCGGCCTTCGCGCTGATCAACCCCAACCGGCTCGACGAGGAGGAGCCCGGTGCGTCGCACGGCCACCTTGCCGCGGTTGGAATGGCCTTCCTGCTTGGCGTCGCGCTTCTGCGGGAGCTTCGTCAGCGTGGATTTTTCAAAGAACGCACCGAACCCAAAATCCTCGACCTGCTCGACCTGGTGGCACTGGGAACGGTGGCCGACGTGGCCCAGCTGAAGAGCCTCAATCGCGCCTTCGTCACGCAGGGACTAAGGGTCATGGCGGCCCGCCAGAACATCGGCCTGGTCGCTCTTGCCGAGGCCGCGCGGTTGGTGAAGGATCCCGGCTGCCGCGACCTCGGCTTCGCACTTGGGCCGCGAATCAACGCCGGCGGACGCGTCGGCAAGTCCGATTTGGGCGTCCGGCTGCTGACATGCACCGACCCAGAGGAAGCCCGGACGATCGCGGCGGAACTCGATCGCCTGAACGAGGAGCGCCGCGCAATCGAATTGCTCGTGTGCGAGCAAGCGATGGTTCAGGCCGAAGGTCAAAGCGATGCGGCCGTCATCACGGTGATGAGCGAAGGCTGGCACCAGGGTGTGATCGGGATCGTCGCTGGCCGGGTGAAGGAGCGCTTCGGGCGGCCGACAATCGTCATCGCCCAATGCGAGGACGGGACCGGCAAGGGTTCCGGCCGCTCGATCAGCGGAGTCGATCTTGGCGCGGCTGTGCTCGCGGCGAAGGAAAACGGGCTGCTGATCGCAGGCGGCGGGCACGCCATGGCGGCGGGTCTCACGCTTCCGGCGGATGGTCTCGCTGCCTTCCGAGCGTTCATCAATGACCGCCTTGCCGCCGATATCGCGTCGTCTCGCGGGTCGCGAGCGTTGTTGCTCGACGCCCTGCTCGCTCCGGGTGGTGTCGTGGCAACTCTGTGCGACGCACTCGATGCGGCGGGCCCTTATGGTGCCGGCTGGCCGGCGCCGCGCGTTGCCGCCGGTCCAGCCCGCTTGCTCAAGACCAGCATCGTCGGCGACGGCCATGTCCGCGGCATCGCTTGCGGGGACGATGGCAAAAGCTTCAAGTGGATCGCCTTCCGCAGCGCCGCGACCGAGCTCGGCCAGGCCCTGCTCGCCTCACCGCCGGACAAAAGCTGGTGGCTGGCCGGAACGGTGCGTCGTGACGAGTGGAATGGCGGCAATGCCGCCGAAATGCACCTCGAGGACGCCGCGCTCGCTTGACCCTTGGGGCCTCGTCGCCTAACCGGCTCCCGCTCTGACGGCCCCTTCGTCTAAGGGTTAGGACGCGGCCCTTTCACGGCTGAAATACGGGTTCGAATCCCGTAGGGGTCACCAGGATCCGGCCATCCGTGGGATGGTTGTTGATTCTGGTGAGCGCACAGGATGTCCTGAACATCCTGGCATTGGTGACGGCAGGCAGCACCTTACGTTATTTCGATGGAATTCCCGACAGTTCGGCATCGATGATCTGCATAACCGCCGGAGTAAGCTGCTGCGGCACGAACGACTGCAGAGCCGAGAGGGTGATTTCGCGAGCCATCGCGATCTGCGGGCTCCCCACTACCTCCGGGATATGCTTTTGCAGGACGGCCCGCGCCGCAGGATCGTCCAGTAGTTTTCCGACCGGCGTGATCAGGCT
>JBDSZD010000381.1:0-2211 GCA_039925325.1 Sphingomicrobium sp. | reverse complement strand
GCGTTGCGGGAGGCGGCAACGGCCTCGACATCGACCAAGGCGTTGGTCGGGTTGGCCGGGCTTTCGAGATAGATCAGCGAGACCCGACCCTTCTCCTTCGCCGCCGCGAGCACCGCATCGATCTCCTCGCGCGTCGCGCCTGCGGGAAAGTCGAGATAGGACACGCCGAAGCGACCGAGAATCTTGGCGATCAATGTCTCCGTCGCCGCGTAGAGCGGGCCGGAATGGACGACGACGTCGCCTGGCTGGACGAAGGTCAGGAACAGAGTCGCGATGGCGGACATTCCGCTGGAGAAGGTCAGCGCGTCCTCCGCTTCCTCCCACAGGCACAGGCGGTCCTCCAGGATTTCCTGATTGGGGCCGTTAAAGCGCGAGTAGATGAGGCCTTCCGCCCCGCCCGGGCGCTTGCCGGTAACGCCTTCGAAGAAGCGCTTTCCGGCCGCCGCGTTCTGAAACACGAAGGTCGAAGTCAGGAACACCGGCGGCTTGAGCGATCCTTCGCTGAGCACGGGGTCGAAGCCGAAGCCCATCATCAGGGTCGAAGGCTTGAGCTTGTGGTCGCCGATCTTAATTGTCGATGGCTTGGGGCGGCGCTGGGGCGATCCGCCGATGTCGTCCTCGTTGGGCACGGATGTGTCTCCTTATGTCACGATCCTTAGCGCCAATAGTCCTGCGCCCGCCAGAGTATCGCGCCGTTCCCCGGCGCAGGCCGGTACCCAGGGCGATGCGAAGCAGCGCTCGTTCTGATTTGAAAGCGCCTGACGGCGCTCCTGGACCCCGGCCTTCGCGGGGAACAATTACAGGCCGATGAGGCTGACTTGGCGACCATAAGACGACTCGCCGCGGTGGGTTGCGCGCCGGAAGCTGAAGAAGCGATCGGGGTCGGTGTAAGTGTCGCAATCGAGCGCCTCGACCGACGCAATCCCCGCCCTTGCGAGCCGCGCGGCGACATAGGCCTGCAGATCGAAACGCGGCTTCGAAGCTTCGGAGAAGAAGCGCCTATTGGCTTCGTCTTGTTCGAGGAAGCGGGTTCGGAACGGCTCATCGACTTCGTAACTGGGCTGGGCAATGCAGGGGCCAATGGCGGCCGCAATCCGATGGCGGTGAGCGCCGAGGCGTTCCATCGCCGCAATCGCCGCATCGGTGACCCCGGCGAACGCACCGCGCCAGCCGGCGTGGGCCGCGCCGATCACGCCGGCCTGCCAGTCCGCAAGCAGCACCGGCGCGCAATCGGCGGTGAGGATGCCAAGCAGGAGTCCGGGCCGATCGGTGACCATACCGTCGCCTTCCGGGCGGTCGGCGATCGGCCAGGGTTCAGTGACAATAGCGACCTTTGCAGAATGGATCTGGTGCATGAGCACGAGCTTCGATTCGGGTAGCACGGCAGCGACTGCTCGGGCCTGGTTTTCCCGCAGCGCTTCGGGGTCGTCGCCGCTGCCGGGACCGACGTTGAGGCCGGCCATCTCGCCGGTCGACACGCCGCCGCGCCGGCCGAGGAAGCCGTGCGGGACGTCCAGCGAGGACGCGCGGATGACCTCGACGCTCACAGCGCGAGCCGCATGACGATATCTTCGTCGGCATGATCGCCGACCATGAACTGGTAGGGTCCGACTTCGACGAACCCGTAGCGGGTGTAAAATCGGCGCGCGCGGTGGTTGTCGGTGAACACCGAAAGATAGAGTTCATCCGCGCCGCGACGCCGCGCTTCGGCAAGCACCCACGCCATCAACACGGGCGCTAGACCCTCCCCCTGCCAGGGTTTCAGGATGTAGAATTGACGCAGCTCAAGCGGTGTCCCTCGCGGGGTGAGCGGCAGCGTCGGCGGCCCCACCTTCGCATAGCCGATCAGCGCCTTTTCCCCTTCGATAACGCGGACGGAATAGATGGAGGATGCGAGCTGCTCGCGCCAATTGGCTTGCTCATGCGTGACGAGGAAGGCGGCGAGATTGTCGGGAGAATAAAGATGGCCGAAAGTTTCGGTGAAGCTGCGCTTGCCGAGCTCCGACAATGCGGCGGCGTCGTCGAGCGTGGCGTCGCGGAAGGCCGGCATCAGAAGCCCAGCGGAGCCGGCCAGCCGGGCGCGTGAACCGCCATGACCTTGAACAGCGAGCCCATCGCGTCGGGGCGACACAGGCGCGCACGGGCCGCTTCGACCTCAGCCGCGCGCTCGGGCGCTTGGGCCGCGAGCGCGGCGGCGCGCGCGAGAATTCC
>JBDSZD010000380.1:0-4615 GCA_039925325.1 Sphingomicrobium sp. | reverse complement strand
CAACGGGACATTGTCTTTCGAGGAATGGGGCGTGAAGACGATCGACAAGTTCGGCGGAGCGGACAAGGATCGGTCGGGTTGGCTGAGCCCGGTGGAATATTCCACCACTGCGCCGCCGCCGCCGAAGAAGCCGAAGTGCTCATGCTAGATTCCTCCCTGCGAGCACCGCTCGTGGGGAGGGGAACCATGCGCAGCATGGTGGAGGGGTAATTGCCACCACGTCGTGAAAAGAATGACACGGTGCTGCAGGCACGGGCACTTCGGCGCGACATGACTTTGCCAGAGGGTCTGCTGTGGCAAGCCCTCCGCCAGCGACCAGACGGATTCAAGTTTCGGCGTCAACACCCCATCGGCCGCTACATCGTCGATTTCTACTGCCCGGCGGCAAGGTTAGTGATCGAGGTCGATGGGCAGGTGCACTCGATGGGTGATCGCCCGGAGCGAGACCTCAAACGGGATGTTTGGCTGGAGGCGCAGGGGTTACGCGTACTGCGGTTCGCGGCACTCGACGTGATGAGAGAGAGGGATTCTGTGGTTTCGGCGATCACTCGCAATTGCCGAACGTAATTACCCCTCCACCATGCTTTGCATGGTTCCCCTCCCCATCTCGCGATGGGGAGGAATTTCAGCGAACCACTCGGCCAGCGCCACCCGCGCGCGCCCAGTATACATTTTCTTGCGGTCGGCCTTTTTCGATTTCGGTCCGTCGAGCGGGGGCATCAGGCCGAAGTTGATGTTCATCGGCTGGAAGCAGTCCGCATCGGCGCCGCCGGTGATGTGGTGGAGCAGGGCGCCGAGTGCAGTTTCGACGGGCGGTGACGACAAGCACTGGCCTGTGATGTCCGCCGCCGCGAAGAGGGCCGCCATCAGTCCGATCGACGCGCTTTCGACATAGCCTTCGCAGCCGGTGATTTGTCCGGCAAAGCGAATGTTCGGCTTGGACTTCAAGCGGAGCTCGCCGTCGAGCAAGCGGGGCGAATTGATGAAACTGTTGCGGTGAATGCCGCCGAGCCGAGCGAACTCGGCATTCTCCAACCCCGGGATGGTTCGGAAGATGCGGACTTGCTCGGCATGTTTGAGCTTGGTCTGGAAGCCGACCATGTTGAACAAGGTGCCAAGCGCATTGTCCTGACGCAGCTGGACGACCGCGTGGGGCCAGCGGCCGGTGCGCGGATCGTCGAGGCCGACGCCCTTCATCGGGCCGTAGCGCAAAGTCTCGGGCCCGCGCTCGGCCATCACCTCGATCGGCATGCAGCCCTCGAAATATGGCGTGTCCTTTTCCCAATCCTTGAACTCGGTCTTCTCGCCTTCATTCAGCGCGACGATGAAGGCGTCATATTGCTCGCGGTTCATCGGACAGTTGATGTAATCCTTGCCGCCCTTGTCCCAGCGCGCGGCCATCCAGCAAATCTCCATATCGACGCTGTCGCGGTGGATGATCGGGGCGATGGCATCGAAGAAAGCCAGCGCATCCGACCCGGTCTCCGCAGCAATCGACTGCGCGAGTGCCGAGCCGGTCAGCGGACCGGTGGCGATGACCGTGGGATGATCGGGGAGGGCGTCGATCCGTTCGCGAATGATCGTGATGTTGGGGTGCGTTTCGACTGCCCGGGTAACCTCCGCCGCGAAAGCCTCGCGGTCCACGGCCAGCGCGGAACCGGCGGGAACGCGGTGCTGGTCTGCGCAACGCAGGATCAGCGAGCCGAGCCTGCGCATTTCCTGATGGAGCAGGCCGACGGCATTATTTTCGGCATCGTCCGAGCGGAAGCTGTTGGAGCAGACCATCTCGGCCAGCCGGTCGCTGTCGTGCGCCGGCGTCGTATCGCCACCGCCCCGCATCTCCGACAGGCGGACGCGGAGGCCAGCTTCGGCCAACTGCCACGCGGCTTCCGACCCGGCGAGGCCGCCGCCGATGATGTGGATGTCGAAGGACATGCGCGCCCATAGCCGCTGCTTGCCGGCCCGACCAATCGTTTTGCCGCCAACCCGCTGAAATTCTAACGCTGCAGCGAGGCGAAGCTTCCCGTCGCGTTCAGTTTTTGCAGGACGTTCGCATCGCGTCCGTACGGGTCAGCGCGAAACGCCAATCCGTTCGCCGACGGCGCGACGGTCAGATAGGTGACGTAAACCGGCACGGGGCTGGTCAGCGGTACATCCTGTTCCTTCTTCGGATTATTACCGTGCGGTTCGGAGCCATAAAGCCAGCGCGCCAGGCGGGACGCATCCTCGACCCTGATGCAGCCATTGCTGATCCAGCGATCGTCCTTTTGGAACAGCGTCTTGTCGGGCGTGTCGTGGAGGTAGATGCCGAAATCGTTGGGCATCATGAACTTGATCATGCCCATGCTGTTGGCGGGGCTCGGCAAGCGCCGAAGGCGGATTTCCTTGCGCCCTGCGACCACCGCCTGCCAGTCGATCGACCGCGGATCGAGGACCGTTGCCGTGTCCGTCCAGTCCGACAGCACCTGATATTCGCGCTCGGTAAGATAGCCTGTGCCTTGCGCGACAACGCGCGGCCCGATCAGGTTCCGGACCAGCTCCGGCGGGACGTTCCAATAGGGATTGACGCTCGAATATTTGAGCAGCGCGACCATCATCGGGGTCGCGGTCGCCTTGGCACCGACAATCACCTTCATGCTGTCGACCACCCGGCCGTTGTCATACAAGTACAGACGGGCACCCCCGGCATCGACCAGCACATAACGCTGCCGCTCGCCCTCAAGCGGAAGCCGCTTGGCGCGCTCCATGTTGACGATCGCCAATTTCTCATAATGGTCGGGACCGAGGTTGAGCGAATTGATCGTTCCGGCAGCGACGATCCCGTCGGCCTTAAGGCCATGCGCCGTCTGGTATTCTTTCGCGACCGCAAGCAGTTGTGCGTCGAACTTGCTGCCAGGCGACAGCCCCAGCCGTTCGCGTAGATCGGCGACGCGCGGATCGGTAGAGCCGAGCTTCAACGCCGAACCAGCCGCGACCGGGATGTTCGGCAAGTCGCCCCAGCGCTGCCGATAGCGTACCAATCCGCGGCGCAACTCGGTGTACAATGGGTTGAGCGGCAGGAACATGTCGACGGGAGCGCCGCTGAAGTCGTCGAATGCTATCTCGTGCGTCAGCGTCTCCCGCTGCTTGAGCGATGGCTCGATCTCCGGATCAATGAAGATCATATCGACGCCCTGCTGGATCGCGGGCGGGAGATCGATCGGTTCGATCGGCTTTCGCGTGGAGGATCGCGCGACCGCAGGAGTCGCGATCGGTTGCGGCGGCCCCCAGGGAGCTTGCTGCACCGGCTGATACGGATCGGGAAATTGCGCCTCTGGCGGATAGGGCATCGGCGCGGGGGGATAAGGCTGCGGAGGATAGCCATATTGCGCGCTTGCGGCGGCGGGAAGTGACAGGGCGCTAAACGCCAGCAAGATCGTCGGGGTCTTCATCGGCGTTCCATACGACGATAAACCTGAACGGAATCAATATTCAGCGGATCGCCAACTTTCTTAGGCATCCGACGTTTCGAGCCGACCGATCGGAGCCCCAAGCTTTTGAGCGATGCGGAGCACTTCTTCGTCCGACGGGAGCGGTGGCAGCTCGGTCTTGCGTGCGAGCGCCTGATCACGGTCACGTCTGTCGGGGGCGGGGCCGGTGTTCCGTTCGTCCATGGTGGATACTCCCATCTCGTCGCTGCCAGAGCGAGCCAGCGGCCAGCAAGGTTCCCCTTTATTGCGGAAGCGCGGAGCTACGCCCATATGGACAAGCATGACTCGCTCACTTCCGATCCTGCCGCTGCGGGATATCGTCGTTTTCCCGCAACGCATCGTGCCCTTGTTCGTGGGGCGTGAAAAATCCGTCGCCGCGCTGGAAGCGGCGATGGGCGCCGACAAGGAATTGTTCCTAGTCGCCCAGCTCGATCCCAGTGAAGACGAGCCGGATCGCGACGCGCTCTACGATCTGGGGGTGATCGCCACCGCGATGCAGCTGCTCAAGCTGCCCGACGGCACGGTCCGCGTGCTCGTGGAAGGTGTTCGGCGCGCGAAGCTGATCGATCTCGTTCCTGGCGAGGGCCATATGACGGCCACGGTGGAAGACGTGGCGGAAGAGGTGGCCGAGGGCCCAGAAGCGCAGGCGCTGATGCGATCGGTGATCGAACAGTTCGATAATTATGCCAAGCTTAACAAACGCTTACCGCCAGAAACTGGTATCCAGCTGTCGGAAATCGAGGATCCGTCGGTGCTCGCCGATGCGGTCGCGTCGAACCTGTCGATCAAGGTCGCCGACAAACAGGCTTTGCTGGGCGAGCTTCACCCCGCGCGCCGGCTCGAAATGGTGTTCGCCTTCATGGAGGGCGAGCTTGGAGTCCTGCAGGTCGAGAAGAAGATCCGCAGCCGCGTGAAGCGGCAGATGGAGAAGACCCAGCGCGAATATTATCTCAACGAGCAATTGAAGGCGATCCAGCGCGAACTCGGCAACGAAAGCGAGGATGGCGGCGACGAACTTGTCGAATTGGCCACGAAGATTCGCAAGACCCGGCTCAGCAAGGAAGCGCGCACCCGCGCGGTTGCCGAGCTCAAGAAGCTCAAGGCGATGGCGCCGATGTCAGCCGAAGCGACGGTCGCGCGCAATT
>JBDSZD010000379.1:0-2092 GCA_039925325.1 Sphingomicrobium sp. | reverse complement strand
GGTCTCGACACCCACCGCCAGGCGATCGCCAACGGCGACACAGTCGCGGGCTGTTCGGTGCACATCGTCACCGCCAAGGTCGATGACGGGCCGGTCTTGGCTCAAACCGAGGTTGCGATCATGCCCGGCGATACGGAGGAAAACCTCGCCGCTCGTGTGTTGATCGCGGAGCACCAGCTCTATTCGAGCACGCTCGCCGCTTATGTTTCGAGGGAGCGGGATCCCGCGTGGATTGAGCAACGTGTGGGCGAGCTTGCGCTTGCGCTCCCCGAGACACGCTTCAAGACCAGCCACGGCTCACCTGGCTGGCGTGTCGGAAGCGAGAGCAGCGGCAAATTCTTCGCGATTCTGTGGAACCGCCATCATGGCGAAGATTCGATTGGCCTGCTGGTCAAATGCAGTGGGCAGGACGAACTGGCGCAGCTCACCGAAGACCAACCGGAAATCTATTTCCGCCCCGCATATTACGGACCGTCCGACTGGGTCGGCATCCGGCTAGATCGCGCGGATGTCGACTGGGATCATGTCTCGGGCTGGCTGACCCGCAGCTGGCGCACGGTCGCTCCAAAGAAGCTGGTCCAACTACCGATCTAATTGGCTGTTCGCGTTCAGCCGACGATCTCATCCGGCTTGAAGAAGAAGTCGATCTCGATCGCCGCATTTTCCGCGCTGTCGGAGCCGTGGACCGAATTGGCTTCGATCGATTCCGCGTGGACCTTGCGGATCGTGCCTTCGTCGGCATTGGCGGGGTTGGTGGCGCCCATCACTTCGCGGTTCTTGAGGACGGCATTCTCGCCTTCTAGAACCTGAACGACGACCGGCCCGGAGGTCATGAAGCTGCACAAATCGTTGAAAAATGGGCGCTCGCGGTGGACGCCGTAGAAGCCTTCGGCCTGATCGCGGGTCATATGGATGCGCTTGGACGCGACGACGCGAAGCCCCGCATCTTCGAGCATCTTCGTAATCGCGCCGGTCAAGTTGCGGCGGGTGGCATCGGGCTTGATGATCGAAAAGGTGCGTTCGGTCGTCATGGCCGAGCGGCTCCTGCAAACTGAGTGAAAGGAAGTGGCGGTGCGCCTAGCTGGCGAGGCGGCGAACCGCAACCCTCACGCCACTTGCGTCCAGCGGCCCTCCTCCTGCCGCCAGTAGCGCCGCTCGACCCCGTCGCGACCGCTGAGCAGCTTCCACGCCAGCCGCGCCGCCGCCAGCGTCGAATGATCGAAGAGGTGGAATGCGCGATCAAATCCCAGCGCTGCCTCGCGCCATTGGCCGTCCGCGATCAGGATGTTGCGCGCCAGGTTCGGGGCGTCCGGATTGGCGGTCAACAGGATCGGCTGCCTGGCGTCGTCGGTCTGGCCGGCAATGGCGTGGGGAAGGAAGCTGGTCGGCCCCTGATCCCACAGCATACGATTGAGCCGGGCCAGCAGCGCTTCATCGTCCGCGACAATGATCAGCCGTCCCTCCTGAGCGAGCAATTTCTCGCCGATGCTGGCGATCACCTGCTCGAGCGGGATGTCGCCCAGCTGGTAGAAATCGACCTGCACTGCCTACTCAGACCTCCAGCTTGTCCGACACGTAGCGATCCAGCAGGCGAACGCCGTAGCCGGTGGCGCCCTTGTCGAAGGTGTCGCTCGGCTTGTCCGACCAGACCATCCCGGCGATGTCGAGGTGTGCCCAGCGAACCCCGTCATCGACAAAGCGCTTGATGAATTGGGCCGCGGTGATCGAGCCGCCCTCGCGCGGGCCGATGTTCTTCATGTCGGCAATCGGCGAGTCGATCAGCCGGTCGAAGCTTTCGGCCAATGGCTGCCGCCACAATTTCTCGCCCGTCGCAGTCGCGACTTCGAGCAGATCGTTGGCGAGACTGTCATCGGGTGTGAACAGGCCGCCAAACTCATTGCCGAGGCTGACCAGGATCGCGCCGGTCAGCGTCGCAAGATCGATGACCGTCGTAGGCTTGTATGCGCGCTGGACGTAGGTGATGGCGTCGGCCAGCACGAGGCGTCCTTCGGCGTCGGTGTTGATCACCTCGATCGTCTGGCCCGACATGCTGGTGACCACGTCGCCGGGTCGCTGCGCATTGCCATCGGGC
>JBDSZD010000378.1:0-6146 GCA_039925325.1 Sphingomicrobium sp. | reverse complement strand
CTTCGGCTTCCCATTCGACCTGCGCTTTGGCGTCCGCCGCAATGCGCTCGGCCTTGATCCGCTCGCGCGTCGCAACATCCTCGTCGCCGCTGCCGGAAGGCGCGTGCTCCTGGGTGCGGAAGCTGCCATGATCGCGCGCATAGCGTTCGGGGGGATGTTCGGGGCGCATCGGCTCGCCGCAATCGGCCCAGAAGGCGCGCCGCGCATCGTCGAGCAGGCGGCTGACCGGCGTGTCGGCGATATCGTACAGGCTGCGGCCCTTGCGGCGCAGCTGGGCCAATTGCTCGAATGCGCCACTCCCGTGCCCGTCGCAGATCAGGTCGAGCATCACTTCCACCGCGGTGATCTGACGCACATAGAAATCTGCCGCGACGATCTCGCCGTTCAATCGCGCGTCTCGCTCCTGCTCGACTTTGCGCAGATATTTGCCGGCCAGCCGCTCGAACAGCGACTGCTTCTCCTCGAAACTGGATTCGTCCTCGGGCTCGCACTCCGCTTCCTCTGCTACGCGCGCTTTATCCGCTGTGTTCGCACGGCGGCGGTGCGGCGGCAGCACCGGTGCGTCGCGCGTCCGGCCCTTCATCGCGGCGCGTTCGCGCGCCGCGGCCAGCTCCAGCGCGCCGTCCCACGCGGCCCGGAAACTTTCCGTTCCCTCCTGTTTGTACAGCGCCTCGACCCCGCTCAAGACCTTGCCCATCGCCGCCGCCGCCTGTTGCGGCGAGCCTGTTTCCGCGAGCAGCCGGATGAACTGGCGCTGCCGCTCGGGCGTCCAGCCATCGGGCCTTTTGACCTGGCGCGTCACCGGCTGGAAAACCAGCAAAGCCGCAATTTCCGCATCCCCGACCGGCTCCTCAATCCGTCGAGTCGCTATTCGCGGTGGCGTTCGGACCGCCAATTGTTTGCTGCCCGCCATGCTTGTTTGGGCAATTATATACTTGACGTAGGAGCAGAGGGAGAGCATAAGGGGTGACAGAAGGAAGCCCCAATGTTCGACCTAACCAATCCGATTTTCTTTGACGCCGATAAGGCCCGCGAACATCTGGAAGCTATCAACTGGCCTGAAGGCCCGTTCTGTCCCCATTGTGGCGAGTGCGAGAACGTCACGCGCTTGAACGGCAAGTCGCACCGCAAGGGCCTCATTCAGTGCAACTCATGTGCGAAGAACTTCACCGTGACAGTCGGCACCGTGTTCGAGCGTTCGAAGATTGGCCTCAACAAATGGATGCTCGCTACCTACCTACTGGCGTCCAGCAAGAAGGGCTTCAGTGCTCACCAGCTACATCGCACGCTTGGCGTCACCTACAAGACGGCTTGGTTCATGATGCATCGCATCCGCGAAGCCATGAAGGATCACAGCGCACCCCTTGGCGGTCCCGGCATGATTGTTGAAGCCGACGAGGCGTTCGTTGGCGGCAAGAAGCGTAACCGCCTGTCGGGCAAGGTTGCTCCCAAGAAGAAAGTCGTTGCGCTGATTGAGCGCGGCGGTCGCGCCCGTTCGTTCCACGTTGCTAATATCCACGGTAACACCGTCCGTTCTGCGCTTGTGACGAACATCGATCGCGCTTCAACGCTGATGACGGACGAGGCCAGTGTCTATCGTTTGGTTGGCAAAGAGTTTGCTCGCCACGGCCATGTGCTTCACGCAGGCCACACCTATGCCAAGGGGGACATTCACAGCAATTCGGCCGAGAACTTTTTCAGCATTCTAAAGCGTGGCGTAATTGGCACCTACCATCACTGGAGTGCGGTTCACATGCACCGCTATCTTGTCGAGTTCGACTTTCGCTATTCGACTAAGAACGACACTGACAAAGAGCGCTCCGATGCGATGCTTCGCGGTATCGTCGGCAAGCGCCTGACATACCGCAGGCCTCACAAACTCGCCGCCTAACTACTATCGCGCGGAGGCGCGGATCGGGACGCCTCGCAAACGCTGGACGAAAAGCTAGGCCTTCTCGGCTAGTCTTTTGTCTAGCCATGCCAGCCTTTCCCGCACGCTCGCTATGCGTTCTTCCGTCACGTCGCGGGTAAGCTCACCCTTTTCGTCTTCGTCAAAATGAGTCAGTCCGCCGGACTCATATGAATGCAGCAGTTCCTGCAAACGCTTCTGATCGGCAAGCATTTCTTCCCGGGTCACTTTCCCTCTCCCTTAACGGACTCGCGCCTTCTCCCAAGTTTGCTATCCTTGTGCAGCTTGGGCGAGGCAGCGAGCATGTTTTTCAGTGCCGCGTCAGCTCGGGCCGCCGTCTCCGCGTCGGAGTAAGTGTCATTCTGAGGGTCGTTCATGTCGCGTAACTCCACTACCGGCGAGATGTACGCCGCTTTCATGCAGGAGATCAAACAGCGACTAGGTAAGATCGAAAGCATCATCAAAGAAGTGACGGCAAGACCAAAGGGCGAAGAAGCCAGCTATCTCGTCGAACTAGCGCACCTACAAATCAGGTTCGTATGTGAACTGACTGCCTTAGCCGCTTTGGCCGCGCATCATTCTTATGGCTTGCGAAAAGACCTCCTCAAAGAGTGGCACGCAGGCGAGATTTTCGGCGAGCTTGAGAACATCAACCCGCATTCGTTTCCGGAGCCTGTGCGAAGTATCTACCTGGGCGACGGGTCGCTTCATTTCAGGCCCGCAGAGGACAGGCGCATCAGCCGGATTGAATTGAAGAAGCTATACGGGGATTGCGGGCGGCTCCTACATCGGGGCGTCCTTAAACACACACTTCAGGGGCGAGAGCGAATTTACAACCTGACGCAAATAGCCAACTGGCACAAACAGCTGTTTGCATTGCTAGCCGAGCACATGATTTTGCTCCCGAAAGAGAACAAAGTCCTTATCGTCAATCTGATTGATGATGACGGTGGCCGCGTTCAAGTCGCCCAAGCGGTTTCAGACGGACCGTTTTCAGTATCTCAAGTGGGCCGCTGATCCCGCAGATATTTTCAACGCGTACGACTTCGCCCGCATTCAACGATCCCGTCTGGTTAGCGGCGGCCTGTCCCGACGAATCATGTGTCATTTTGGCTTCCTACGTCAAGTATATAGTTGCCCTTGTTTGTCCCTTCTGGTTTTATTATGATACGGTTTTATAACCAGATACGCTCGCTGTAGGACAGCATTAACTTCGCTGCCCAACTCGCTCTCCCCCTTGATGGAGAGGGCCGGGTGAGGGGCTGACTATGACTCCCTCTCCCCTCGTGGGAGAGGGTGCGGGGTGAGGGGCCTGCAAAAGACTCCCGCTCCGACTTGCGCAAAGGTCCGCAACGGGCGCAAAGATCGCCGCGTGAAAGCTCAAGACGGTTCGACAGAGTCCTTGGCGGCTCAGCTTCCGGCGGAGCTGGCCGATGCGCCGGCGATGCTGGCGATTGCGGACCTGTTGCCGGTGATGATCGGCTTCATCGACGAGCAGCGGATCGTGCGGTTCGTCAATGTTGCGATGGCGGAATGGTTCGGGCGCGAGCGCTCGACGATCGCCGGGACCGCGCTATCCGATTTGATCGGCGAGAAGGCCTATGCGCCGCGCGCGCCGTTGATCAGCCTCGCCTTCGAGGGCGAGCGGCAATGGATTGCCTCGGCGTTCGATCATGACACGCGCGGAGCGGTCGCGATCCAGACGGAATATGTGCCCTGGCGCGATTCCAGCGGCGCGGTGCGCGGCGTTCTGATCCTGGTCACCGACGTCACCGAGCAGCGCTCCGCCGAGCAGGCGCTGCGGGAGAGCGAGGAGCGGTTCCGGCGGATCGCGGATTCGGCGCCGGTGATGATGTGGGTCACCCGCACCGACCGCGTGCGCGATTTCGTCAACGATTGTTATGCCGATTTCCTGGGGTTGGAACGCGAAGCGGCGCGGGTCGCGGACTGGCGCGACCATGTCCATCCCGACGACCATGAGCGGCTGATCGCGGAGAGCGTGGCGGGCGAGACGGCGGGCAAGGCGTTCAGCCTCGAGGCGCGCTATCGCCGGGCGGACGGGGACTATCGCTGGCTCAGAAGCGTGTCGACGCCGCGGCTGGATGCGGACGGCCGGCTGATGGGCTTCATCGGGGTCGCCAGCGACATCACTTTGGCCAAGGAAGCGGAGCTCGCGCTCCAGAACGAGGTCGAAAAGCGCACCGCCGAGCTGGCGCAGTCCGAGGCCCGCTTCCGCGCGGTGTTCGACACCGTTCTGGAGGTGTTGGTTCTTCTTGAGCCGGACGGCACAATCGTCGAACTCAACCGCAAGGACGCGCCGTGGCGGTACCACAACCCGCGTGAATCGGTCGGGCTCAAGATCTGGGATTCGCCGACGATGCGGGCCTATCCGCAGCATGTCGACCTGCTCAAGAACGCGGTCGCGACGGCGGCGGCGGGCGAGATCTTCAGCGGGGAGGCGAAGATGGAGCGGGCGGGCGTGGCGAGCGCATTCCTCGACTTTTCGATGCAGCCGGTGCGCGACGGCACCGAAGCGATCATCTATTTGCTGTTCGAAGCACGCGACGTGACCGAGCTCAAGGCTGCGCAAGAACAGCTGCGCCAAAGCCAGAAGATGGAGGCGCTGGGCCAGCTGACAGGCGGCATCGCCCACGATTTCAACAATCTACTGACGGTGGTGGTCGGCGGGCTCGACATCATCGCCAAGCGAGCGGAGGATGCAAAGCTCAAGCGCTACGCCGAAAATGCGCTGGCGGCGGCGGAGCGGGGAGCGCGGCTGACCGGCCAGTTGCTCGCATTCAGCCGAGTCCAGCGGCTGGAAGTGCGGCCGACTACGGTGGTCTCGCTGATCGAGGATATGCGGCCCCTGCTGCGCAACGTGCTCGGCCCTGGCATCGAGAAACGGTTCGACCTCGAAAACGGACCGATGCTGGTGATGGCCGACCCCACGCAACTGGAAGTCGCGCTCCTCAACCTTGCGATCAACGCCCGCGACGCGATGCCCGACGGCGGGATCCTGACCTTCGCCAGCCGCCGCATCGCGGTCGCCGGCGATCCCGAGCTCAACGATGGGGACTATGTCGAACTGTCGATCGCGGATACCGGATCGGGAATGAGCGAGGAGGTCGCGGCACGCGCGTTCGAACCCTTCTTCACCACCAAGGATGTCGGCAAGGGCACCGGGCTGGGGCTGTCGATGGTCTATGGCATGGCGCGCCAGTCGGGCGGGACCGCGCGCATTTCCAGCCGACCGGGCGAAGGCACCACTGTCCTGCTGCTGTTCCGGCTCGCGACCGACCCCGCTCTATCCACAACCACTCCTGCAAGCGAAGCCGAGGCCCCGACCGCCGAGCACCGGCGCGCGTCGATCATGGTCATCGACGACGATCCGGACGTTCGCGGCTTTATCGTCGCCAGCCTGGAAGAAGAGGGGTTCGACGTGCGCGATGCGAGCGAAGGCCGTGCAGGGTTGCGGGCGCTCGCGCGTCAGCCGGCCGACCTCATCGTGCTCGACTTCATCATGCCGGGCCTGTCGGGGTCGGAAGTCGCCAGCAGGATTCGAGCCGCGCGCCCTGACCAGCCGATCCTGTTCGTGTCAGGCTACAGCGAAACCGAGGCCGTGCGCCGCGTCGCGCCCGATGCGCCACTGCTGGCCAAGCCGTTCCGCGCGGAAGCGCTGACCAAGGCGGTGCGCGCGGCGCTGGCGAGCGGGTGATGCGATTGCGATGGATCGGATGGCTTGCGGGGAGCATTGCGGCGGGCGCCGCCGCCCAGCCGAACCCGTCGCCGTTCGCGTCCGAGATCGCAGCGTTCGCGCAGGCCGACCAGGCGAACCCTCCCAAGCCGTGCGCATTGCTGTTCGTCGGATCGTCGAGCATCCGGTTGTGGCAATCGCTGGCGGCGGACATGGCCCCTTACCGCGTGATCAACCGCGGGTTCGGCGGATCCACCATCGCCGACGTGAATCTTCATTTCGACCGCGCCGTCGCACCCTATCGCCCCAAAGCGATCTTCTTTTACGCTGGCGAGAACGACCTCAACGGGGGCAAGTCGCCGGTCGAGGTCCGCGCGGATTTCGACCGCTTTTTGCAGCGGAAGGCGCGGACGCTGGGCGCAACACCGGTCTATTTCATCTCGCTCAAGCCGTCGAAGGCCAGGTTCGCACAGATGGGGAAACAGGCGCAGGTGAATGCGGCGGTGCGGGTGCTGGCGAAGCGGCGCGCCGATCTGCATTTTG
>JBDSZD010000377.1:0-3156 GCA_039925325.1 Sphingomicrobium sp. | reverse complement strand
GAAAGCGATCAGCGCGACCAGAAGCCAGTGGAACAGGCGGATGGGGACGTCCCAGACCGGAACGGCAAGGGCCGCGTCCGCACAGGGCTCATCCGCTACGGGATCAATGGTGCTCTTCACGGAATTTTTCGTGGCACGCCTTGCAGGTTCCGCCGAGCTTGCCGTGCGCCGCTTTCATCGCTGCGATATCGGAGCCAAGGGCGGCCTGGTGAAAGGCGGCCGCCGCTGCCGCGAAATTCTTCATGCCGGACTCGAACTCGGCCCGTTGCTGCCAGATTTCGGCCTTTGCCTCCGTTTTGCCGACATCGGGGCCGGTGCCGGCCGGGAACCAGCTCGCGGCTTTTGGAGCAAACGCGTGGATGGTTGCAGCGGCGCTGCGGACGCTTGCGACATCGCCGCTATCGAGGCTCTTTTTCGCGCCGCGCATGGCTTTGCCGATTGTCTCATAATCATGGTGCCGCTGCTTCATCAGTGCCAGCGCCTGGTCTTTGGTGAGTGGCGTCGCCGCTGATTGCTCGACCGCATTCTCAACCGCCACCGCAGCTGCGTTGCCGGAGGAATTGGCCTCGTTCAAAGCGACATTGGTGTCGCTCTGGCCCGTGCAAGCAGCGAGCAGCGCGATAGCTGCGCTCGCGGCGATCAGTTTCATCATAAGTATGTGGCTCCTCGTGGCTATTTGTCGTGATTGGGGTCCTGGTCCGGATTCGTCCAGCTATCGTCGATCATCTTGATGATTGCGGAAAAGTCTTTCGCTCCGCCGCCGAGATCGACGAACCGTTGATACAATTCCTCCGCTTCGCCGCCCATCGGCGTGTAAGCGCCGGATTGTTGCGCGGCCTGCATCGCCAGCCCCAAATCCTTGAGCATCAGCGCTGCCGCAAAGCCCCCTTCATAGCCGCGGTCCGCCGGCGTTTCGGGGCCGACGCCGGGCACCGGGCAATAACTGGTCATCGACCAATTCTGGCCCGACGCCTTGGACGATATGTCGAAAAAGGTCTGCAGATCCAGACCGAGCTTACGTGCCAGCACGAATGTCTCGCAGGTCGCGGCCATGGTCGCGCCAAGCAGCATGTTGTTGCAGATCTTCGCGGCCTGGCCCGAACCCGCGCCGCCAGCGTGGATGACCGCCTTGCCCATCTGCTCGAGGAACGGGCGAGCGCGTTCGAAGCCCTGGTCCGAGCCGCCGACCATGAAGGTGAGCGTTCCGGCCTCCGCCGCCGCAATGCCACCGGAGACCGGGGCATCGACCATCGTGAAGCCTGCCGCTTGTGCCTCACCCTCAACCGCTTTCGCCGTGGCAACGTCGATCGTCGAGCAGTCGATCAGGATCGCGGATTTGGGGGCGGCGGTGAGGATGGTGCCGCGATACACTTCGGCGACATGTTTGCCGGCGGGGAGCATGGTGACGACGGCTTCAGCCTTTGCGCAGGCTTCGGCGGCTGAGCCGGCGGCGGTGCAACCGCGGGCGACCGCGCGGCTGAGCGCGTCGGTGCTCAGATCGAAGGCGCGCACTTCATGCCCAACTTTGGCCAAGTTCGCGGCCATTCCCCC
Organism: Sphingomicrobium sp.; assembly: GCA_039925325.1. Lineage (GTDB taxonomy): Bacteria > Pseudomonadota > Alphaproteobacteria > Sphingomonadales > Sphingomonadaceae > Sphingomicrobium. The sequence continues at coordinate 1,605 of JBDSZD010000377.1, read as the reverse complement.
GCCCATGTTCCCGAGACCGATGAAAGCGATGCGTGGCATTGTCACCTCTTGTTCCCCGGCGAAGGCCGGGGTCCAGTCCTAAACAGACTCAACGGCGCAAAGCGCCGCCTGGGCCCCGGCCTTCGCCGGGGAACAGGTCATTTACCCGTCCATTTCCCAGGTCTTTTTTCGACAAACGCGGCCATGCCTTCCTTCTGATCCTCGGTGCCGAACAGGCCGTGGAACAGGCGGCGTTCGAAGCGGATGCCTTGGCTGAGGCTCATTTCGAACGCGGCGTTGACCATTTCCTTGGTCGCAATGGCCGCGAGCGGGGCCATGGCCGCGATTTGGGCGGCGGTCTTGAGCGCTTCATCGAGCAGGTCGGCAGCGGGCACAACCTTGGCGACCAGGCCGGAGCGCTCCGCCTCGTGCGCGTCCATCATCCGGCCGGTCAGGCACATTTCCATTGCCTTGGCCTTGCCCACCGCGAGCGCGAGGCGCTGGGACCCGCCCATCCCGGGGGTTACGCCGAGCTTGATCTCCGGCTGGCCGAACTTTGCCGTGTCGGCGGCAATGATGAAGTCGGCCATCATCGCCACTTCGCAGCCTCCGCCAAGGGCGAAACCGGCGACTGCGGCGATCCACGGCTTGCGGGTCGCGGTGACCTGTTCCCAACCCGCGAAGAAGTTGTCGGAATACATTTCGGCAAACCCTTGCGCCTGCATTTCCTTGATGTCGGCGCCGGCGGCGAACGCTTTCTCGGAGCCGGTGAGGACGAGGCAGCGTTGCGACGGGTCGGCGTCATAGGCTGCGAAGGCGGCAATCAATTCGCGCAGGACCTCGCCGTTGAGTGCGTTGAGCGCCTGCGGGCGGTTTAGCGTGATGAGCGTCACGGCCTCGCGCTGTTCGACGAGAATATTAGCGTAGTCGGTCATTGTGCCGTCTCCGGGAAGGGCTGCCACTGCTCGCCGTCGGGGAGCGGCGCGAACAGTTGGTCGATCATTGCGTCCGTGACCTTCTCGGGCGTGGCCGGTTGCCACTTGGGGTCATTGTCCTTGTCGATCAGTAGCGCACGGACGCCCTCGATGAAGTCGTGCGTGCACGCAACCCGCGCCGCGAGCGCATATTCCGCAGTCATTTCATCGGTGAAGTTGGCCCGCCTCTGGCCGTCGGCAAGCAGCCGTAGCGAGACCTTGCACGACAGCGGACTCTTGCTTCGCAGCGTCGCCAGTTCGGAGTCCGACCACGCGCTGTTCTCGGTATCGAGCGCGGCGATGATCTCCTCCAGCCGGTCCGAGGCAAAGGTACGCGCAATCACCGCCAAATTTTGTTCGATCCGGGCGTCGGGCGTGGTTGCGGAAAATGCCCCGATCGCTCCCCGAGCACGCGCAGGTGACTTGCGCAGCCGCCCCACTATCTCCTCAAGCGAAGATTGCAGTACATAATGATTGGCGAAGCCGAGGTAGAGGCACTCCGCCCCATCCAATCGCGCTCCGGTAAGCGCGATGAACTGCCCGATGCGGCCGGGCAGACGCGACAGATGCCAGCCCCCGCCGACATCCGGAAACAGGCCGATGCTGGTTTCCGGCATAGCGAAACGGGTATTCTCGGTCGCGACCCGGAATT
>JBDSZD010000376.1:0-4007 GCA_039925325.1 Sphingomicrobium sp. | reverse complement strand
GATATTCGATATTGGCGCCCATTTCGCGCAGGGTTGTGATCAGGCCAGTGCGCAGCGGGTTGATGAGGATGTTCGGAAGCTCGACTTCGGAGCCTTCGACAATCAGCGCCGCAACAATTGCGAACGCTGCCGATGACGGATCGCGCGGAACGGTCACGTCCGTGGCGGTCAGCTTGCGCTGCTTACCGAGCCGGACAATGGTCCCGTCCTGTTCGACCTCCACTCCGAAGGCACGGAGCATATTCTCGCTATGATCGCGGCTGGGCAGGTCTTCGTTGATCTCCACGGGTTCGCCGGTGCCTAAACCGGCCAGCAGAAGCGCCGTCTTCACCTGGGCCGACGACTGCACATTGTCGAAGCTGATCCCGTGCAGCCCACCGCCATGCACAGTCACCGGAAGCGTCGAGCCTTCGGTGCGCGCGCCCATCTGCCGCAAGGGCGCGAGCACCCGCTCCATCGGACGGCCGCTGAGCGACTGATCGCCGGTGAAGGTCGCGCTGATCGGAAAAGCCGCCGCCGCGCCCATCAGCAAGCGCGCCCCGGTCCCGCTGTTCCCGCAGTCGATCGGCGCCGCGGGGCTGCGCCATTTCGCGCCCGTAACCCGCCATTCACGGTCGCCTGTGCGCTCAACTTCGGCGCCCAGTGCCCTGACCGCATCTGCCGTGCGCAGAACATCATCGCCTTCGAGCAGGCCCTGAATATGGGTCGTACCCGACGCCAGTCCTCCGAGGATCAATGACCGATGCGAAATCGACTTGTCGCCGGGAATTTCGGCGCTGCCGCGCAGCGAGCCCGAGCGATGCGCGACCAGCCGGTCGCCGTCCCCCTGCTGCACAGCGCTCAGGCCGCGCATGGGCGACTAACCCCGTTGCCGACCAGCTCGGCAAGCTCGGCCGCCACGTCGAGGGCCTGGCGTTCGTTCAGCCGTGGGTCGCAGTGAGTCAGATAGCGAAGCTGCAGGTCGGCTTCGACGTGCGATGCGCTGCCGCCGAGGCACTCGGTTACGTCGCCACCCGTCATCTCCAGATGCACGCCGCCGGGATAAACCCCTTCCGCGCGAGCGATCCGGAAGAAGGCTTCGACTTCGGAAACGATGTCGACGAGCATGCGCGTCTTTACCGCGCCGACGCTGCGCGTATTGCCGTGCATCGGGTCGATCGACCAGATCGCATTGCTGGACCGCTCCTTGGTGACCGCAAGCAACGCCGGCAGATGCTGCTCGACCTTGTCCGCGCCGAAGCGACCGATCAGCACCAGCCGGCCAGGCTGATTGTCCGGATCGAGGATATCCATCAGCCGGTGCAACTCATCCGGCTGCAGGCTGGGACCACATTTTAGCCCGATCGGATTAGCGATGCCGCGCGCGAATTCGACATGAGCGCCGTCCGGCTGCCGCGTGCGATCGCCGAGCCACAGCAAGTGGCCGGTCGTTGCCCACCAGCTTTCCGTCGCCGGGTCGAAGCGGGTGAACGCTTCTTCGTAGTTGAGCAGCAGCGCCTCGTGACTGGTGAACATGCTGACCGGCCTGAGCGGCTGGGCGACGCCCTCTTCCTCGTGAATCCGGCGCAGATCCGCGTAGGACGCAGCGGCATAGGCGGAGAGCAACTGAACCGTCACCTCGGCCTGACGGTGTGCTTCCAGCAGACGCTTGGGATCCGGCGTGCGGCTCTCCGGGCTGAAATCGGGTCCGTTGACCGCGTCCCCGCGATAACTCGGCAGAGTCACATCGCCCTTGGTTTCCATCGACGAGGAGCGCGGTTTGGCGAATTGCCCGGCAATGCGCGCGAGATGGACGACGGGGGCTTTGCTTTGCGCCTCGATCATCGCGCCCATGCGCAGCAGGAGGTTGAAGGTGGTGCGGACCTTGTCGGCCCCGAACTCGGCGAAACTTTCTGCGCAATCGCCGCCCTGCAGCAGGAACGCCCGGCCAGCCGACACCTGTCCAAGCTGGGCCTTCAAATGCACCACTTCGGCCGTCGAAACCAGGGGAAGCGCGGACGCAAGCCGACGCTCGACCCGCTTCGCGGCGGCTTCATCGGGATATTCGGGTAATTGCGCCGCGGGCTTCGTCCGCCATTGATGCGGCGACCACAGGGACTTGCGGATGTCGTCCTGATTTGCCTCGCCAGGCTCATGAACGGACGGATCAATATCGTCCTCACCGACACGTCCGAAAGCACAGGCCATCGGCGCACCGGCAGCGGAGCGCAGCGTCATGAAATGCCGGATCGAATCCCCTTCGCTCAAATGCGCGGGGAGATGCGCTTCGACGATCGCCACGACTTCGCCCTTGCGGGCCGCTTCCAAGGCGGCGCCCGGCTGTTCGACCCATTCGATCGGCGCCGCTGAGCCAAAGCGGGCGCGACATTCCTCGAGGATCGCGACACGGTTCTTGGGTGCGCAGACCACGATCCGCATCGCTACCTGGGTTTGGAGCGCGTGGCTCATCAGCGCGCGCCACAGCTGGTTCACAAGGGCAGGCGGCGTCGCCTTCGCCTGGCGGGTTAGCCGACCGACGACAAAACTTTCGCGGCTTGGGCGATACTTCAGAAGCCCGGGGATGGTTGCGGCCTTGGCACTCACGACCTTCTTGGCGATGGTCAGCCGCTCCTCGACCAGGCCGAGGATCTTCTCGTCGATGCCGTCGATACGCCCGCGCAGCTCCTGGAGCGATTCCGGATTGGGCTCGGACAGCCTTTCATTCAGTGGTGGCATTTTCTGTATCTCACGCGCCCTGCCGATGAGGCGGGCGTTCAGCATCTTCTAGTCGGGAACGTGCGTCTTTGCTAACCGGCAGCCCTCAGGCGTACCGGCCCCTAAAGAGGCCGAAATAATAGGAGCGCTGCCAAGGCATCGAGGTTTGAACCCGTCCTTTGGTCATGTGTGGCTCCTGCGACTGCAAAATGCGTCGGCAGGAATCTGCCCTTCGCGGCTGTCAAAGTCAAGACGGGATCCCAATTTTGTTGTGCACCGCGCAACGAAAGTTTAGTCGGCGGCGATGGCTCAGGCACTGACACAATCGAGCAGTCCGGCGGCGTCGCTGATCGGCGGCGCGCGCCGGATCGTGGTCAAGGTCGGCTCCTCGCTGCTGATCGATCCCCGGACTGGGGGTACCCGCGTGGACTGGCTCGCGACCCTCGCCGAGGATATTCAGCGCCTTCAGAAGCAGGGCAAGCAAATCGTCGTGGTTTCCTCCGGCGCGGTCGCGCTTGGCCGGACCTACCTTCCCGGGAAGCTTGGCGGCCGGCTCGACCAGAAGCAGGCAGCCGCGGCCGCCGGCCAATCACTGCTGATCCAGCGCTGGCAGCAGGCGCTGCATCCGTTCGGCATACCGGTCGCGCAATTGCTGCTAACGCTCGAAGATAGCGAGCAGCGCCGCCGCTGGCTCAACGCGCGCGCGACGCTCGAAGTGCTGCTTGGTCAGGGAGCGCTGCCGGTGATCAACGAGAATGACAGCGTCGCGACGGACGAGCTCCGCTACGGCGACAACGACCGGTTGTCGGCGCGCGCCGCGCAGATGGTGCAGGCCGACGTGTTGCTGCTCCTGTCGGACATCGACGGCCTGTACACCGCCGACCCCGCCCGCAACCCCCATGCGCGCCACATTCCCGAACTCGATCAGATCGACGAAGCAAGTGAGCGCGCCGCGTCCGGAGCGAAGAGCGGCGGTGTCGGGACGGGCGGAATGCGGACGAAGCTGATCGCGGCATCGATCGCGCGCGGCTCCGGCTGCGCGACGATCATTGCCAGCGGCAAGGAGGATCATCCGATCCGGCGCCTGCTCGACGGCGAGCGTGCGACCGTCATTTCCGCACCCGCAAGTCCCGCCACCGCTTACAAGCAGTGGATCGCGGGCTCGCTTGCGCCGGCCGGTTCGCTTGTGCTCGACGCGGGCGCGCTCGCAGCGTTGCGGAAGGGCAAAAGCCTGCTTCCGGCTGGGATCAAAAATGTTACGGGCGACTTCTCCAAAGGCGCGTGTGTGTCCGTGCTCAACGAAGATAGCCAAG
>JBDSZD010000375.1:0-7163 GCA_039925325.1 Sphingomicrobium sp. | reverse complement strand
TCGCAGATCAGGAAAATGCAATCGTGGAGGCAATCCGGATGCGCATTGGCGACATAAGCGTTGGCGCTCTCGACCCGGCGCACAAGGTTGGATCCGACGAACAGGTCGAGGATGCGATAGACGCTGTTCGCTGCAACGCGCTTGCCGCGCGCATTCGAGACCGCCTCCGCAATGTCGTAGGCGCTGGCAGGTTTGTCGAAACCCGCGAGCGCTTCGAACACTGCAGCGCGCATGTCGGTCCACTGCTCACCGGTTGAAATCAGCCGTTCGCGGGCGGCGCTCTTGAGCGCATCGCCCTCGTGCATGTGATGATCATGGCGCGCCATTGGATCAGAGATAGGCATGTCGTTGTGGTTGGGCAAGGATACAGCAGCGGCCCGACCTCAAACGGATCAGTCGGCGGCGAGACCGTTAAGCCGGTGGCCGAGCGCGAGAATCCCGACGCCGACGACTGTATACAAGGCTTCACCGCCATCATGTGGAAGCGTCAGGGCGCCCGCCATCACGCCGAGACCGAGGCCACCGATCGCGCTCGGCATCATGAAGCCATGTTCCCAAATCCCACGGCCGAGGGCCACTGCGCCGAGCGCCATCGCCAGCGTCAAGCCGACCTCATGAATCCAATGAGCGCCGAGCAATCCGCCAGCCGATGCGACCAGGCCCAAGACGACCGCCGTACCAAGGCAATGGACCAGGCACAGGCCCGAAAGGCCCATCGCCATCCGGTCGAGCCGGTGAGTCGGGATCGATAGCTGCGGCATGCTTGAGTGACTATATAACCTCACTCGCCAATAGATACAATATTACATCGTCGATATTTTGGGTTCACTGGTCGCATGCCGATGCTTGTGACCGGGCGAGCACAGGGCCATATGCGCGGCGAAATGAACTCCGCAGCCGTCACCATCGCCAGCGTGTCGCGATCTCGCCCGCTAGCCCTTTCAAACCTCCTTTTCGCAGTCGCCGCGCTCGTATTTTCGATGGTGGTCGTCGGCGGCATCACGCGTCTGACCGAAAGCGGGCTCAGCATCACCGAGTGGCGACCGATCTCCGGCATCATCCCGCCGCTGTCGCAGCAGGATTGGGCGCAGGCCTTCGATCTCTACAAATCGACGCCGGAATATCGCGAGATCAACGGACCCGCGGGCATGGACTTGACCGCGTTCAAACAGATCTTTTTCTGGGAATATCTGCATCGGCTGCTCGGCCGTGTGATCGGTATCGCCTTCGCCCTTCCGCTCCTCTGGCTCGCGGTTCGCGGCGCAATACCGAAAGGCTATGGCTGGAAGATGGTCGGCCTCCTCGCGCTTGGGGGAACGCAGGGCGCGCTCGGATGGTATATGGTGATGTCCGGCCTTTCAGACCGCACCGACGTCAGCCATTTCCGCCTGTCCGCCCACCTGCTGCTGGCGCTGGCGATCACGGCTGCGCTGATCTGGGTCGCGCTCGATCTGCGCCGGCTCGCCGCGACCGGTGAGGACCGTCCGTCCCGACTGACCGCTCCGGCCGTCACAACCTTCGCCATCCTGTTCGTCCAGTTCCTGTATGGTGCATGGGTTGCCGGGCTCGATGCCGGTCAGGTCGCGAACAGTTGGCCGGATATGCAGGGCGCCTTGGTGCCCGCCGGCATCGACTGGACTCGCGGCCCTCTGTTCGCGTTCACGCACGACCCGTTCTTGATCCATTTCGTGCATCGCTGGTGGGCCTGGGTGGCGGTCGCGCTGCTCGTCTGGTTTGCGCGGGCGGTGAAACCGCTAGACCGCCGCGGGGCGATCTTCATTCACGCCGCGGTCGGCACCCAAATCTTGCTCGGCATCGCCACGGTCATGGCAGGCGTTCCGCTCGTCCTCGCCGTGCTCCACCAGGCAGTCGGCGCGCTGCTCGTCCTGGCAGTGACCAATGGCGCGCATATCGTCGGGCGACGATGACCGTCTACATCGTCTTCGCCGACGCAGCGGAGGCCGAACGGATCGGCCGGGCGATGGTCGAAGCCCGCCTCGCCGCCTGCGTCAACATCCTTGGCCCGTGTCAGAGCATCTACCACTGGCAGGGCACAATCGAGACCGCGACCGAGACTCCGGTGCTGTTCAAGACCACCACCGACCGTATCGACGCGCTGATTGCGCGGGTGCGCCTACTCCATAGCTACGAAAATCCGGCAATCGTCGTCTGGCCGATCGAGCGGCTCGCGGCGGCATTCGGCAACTGGGTCGAAGCGGAAGCTACAGGCTGATCCGGGCTTTCTCATCGTCGCTGCGGTTGACGTCGACCATCGCCAGCATCGCCAGCCAACGGCGCGAACGGCGCGGTTCGAAACCAATCGCCACCTCCCCCTCGCCCGGCTCGGCATAGGTGCCGAACAAGCGATCCCACAGCGGCATGTCGCCGAAATTGCGGGCATGAACGTCGCGCTCATGATGAAGCATATGCGCTTCCGGGCGCTGGATGAACCAGCTGCTCCACGCCGGGGTGCGGATATTCCAATGCTGGTAGAGTCCGACGACGAAACCCCATAGCCCGGCCCACGCCGCAGCATGAGCGGTGACGTTAAGCAGTCCGGCCGCTAGCAGCGCGCAGACCACTCCCTGAACGAACGCATCGACCGGGTGGAAGATATAGGCCGAGCTAATGTCGATCCGCGCCACGCCGTGGTGAAGCTGATGCCCGGCGCGCCACAGCAGGTCAAAATAATGCATCGTGCGATGCGCCCAATAGCTGAAAAAGGTGGTCAGCATCCACATCGGCAACGCCGCCCAATTGCCCCATCGGCTGAGGTCGGCCAGCGCCATCGGCGGCAGATAGGGGACCAGCAGCAGCGGTCCATAGACAAACACCGTTAGCGTCAAGGCGAGGCCGGCAAAGCCGATCAGGCGCCAGTGCCGGATCGCCGGCATCGGCCGCTTCGACGGCCGCAACGCCTCAATGGCCATGAGCAGGAGAAAGCTGGCCGGCAGGGCCAGGAGCATTGCCGTGTCGAAGTCCATCGCATAACCCCCGGGCGATCGATCAAGTTGCTTCATACCGCGAATCTTCGCGCGTCGCCACGGCTTATACAATGCAGAGGTATCATGTTACCCGTCAGCAATCGCTCGGATTGCTTGACTTTTTCCGGCCTGTCGATCATTGGCCCGCCAGACAGCGCTGCCGTTTTGGCGGCGCTTCCTTTTTTATGAGGTCCAAGCCCCATGAAGGCGCTGATGAAGACCACCAAGTCGGTCAAACCGGCTGAGGTCGTGAAGAAATGGCATCTGATCGATGCCGAAAATCTGGTGGTCGGCCGTCTCGCGACGATCATCGCCAACATCCTGCGCGGCAAGCACAAGCCGATCTACACCCCGCACGTCGATTGCGGCGACCATGTGGTCGTCATCAACGCCGGCAAGGTGAAGTTTACCGGGCGCAAGCTCGACCAGAAAATCTATTACAAGCACACCGGTTTTCCCGGTGGGCTCAAGGAAACGACCGCTGGCAAGGTGCTCGATGGCCGCTTCCCTGAACGCGTGCTGGAAAAGGCCGTCGAGCGCATGGTCCCGCGCGGTCCGCTCGGCCGCGATCAGATGCGCGCGCTGCATCTTTATAACGGCACAGACCATCCGCATGCGGGTCAGGATCCGCAGCCTCTCGACGTCGCCGGCATGAGCCGCAAGAACAAGGTAGGCGCATAACATGGCCGACAAGAAGTCTCTTTCCGATCTTGCTGCGCTGACCAATCAGGAGCCCGAAGCTCCGGCCGTGGAAACTCCTGCCGCGGAAGCTCCTGCCGCCGTTGAAGCGCCTGCCGCTGAAACCGCATCGCGACCCGAAGCCGCTCCGGCTGCCGAGCGCCGCGACCGAAGCGAAGGTGGCCGTGATGGCGGCCGAGACGGTGGGCGTGACGGTGGGCGCGGTCGCAAGGACAAGCCCGAGTCCGACCATGGCGTGTCCACTCAAGGGCCGCAGATGGAAGCCGTGCTGCGTGAACAGCAGCTCGACAAGTTCGGTCGCGCTTATGCGACCGGCCGCCGCAAGGATGCCGTCGCCCGCGTGTGGCTGAAGCCGGGTACGGGCAAGATCATTGTCAACGGCCGCGATCAGGAAACCTATTTTGCGCGTCCGACGCTGCGTCTGGTCATCAACCAGCCGTTCGGCGTTTCCGACCGCGAGGGCCAGTATGACGTAATCGCCACCGTCAAGGGCGGCGGACTTTCCGGCCAGGCCGGTGCGGTCAAGCACGGCATCGCCCAGGCTTTGTCGCGTTACGAGCCGATACTCCGCACCACGGTCAAGCGCGCCGGTTTCCTCACCCGCGATCCACGCGTCGTCGAACGCAAGAAGTACGGCCGCGCCAAGGCCCGCAAGAGCTTCCAGTTCTCGAAGCGCTAACGAGCTTAGTGACTCCGCTCGAACGCGGAGCAATATCGAATACGGGCGGTCCGCATCTTTCGGGCCGCCCGTTTTGATTCTAGGCTCCGCCGGAACAATGCGACGGAGCGGAAATGACGGTTCAACGAAGGACATTTCTTGGTGGTTCGTTCGCGGCCACGATTGCGTCTTCCGTATCCGGGGAGGCGCAGCTAGCGAACGCGTCGAACGCGACCGCGTCGCTTCCGCCACCCTGGCCCTCCCCGGAGAGCTTTCCGCTCTGGCCAAACGGGCCGCCCGGAGCGCCGACGACAGCAATCGTCCATGACCTGACGGCGAGCGGCGACGGCCAGTTGCGCTTGCGCGGCGTCGCGATCCCGCAGGTGCATGTCTACCGCCCTGCCCGCCCCGATGGATCGGCCCTGCTGACGCTCCCGGGCGGCGGCTATTCCTTCCTGTCGATCCAGAACGAAGGCCTGGACGCGGCGCAGCGCTTCAACGCCGACCGCATGACGGTCTTCATCCTGACCTATCGCCTGCCCGGCGAAGGATGGGCGAATCGCTCACTGGTCCCGCTATCGGACGCACAGCGCGCAATGCGGCTGATCCGCGCCCGCGCCGCAACCTTCCGCATCGATCCGGACAGGCTCGGAGTGATGGGTTTCTCCGCTGGCGGCCATCTCGCGGCGCATCTCACCGCCGCCCATGACGAACGCGCGTATGCGCCCGTCGACGCGGCGGATCGCCTGTCGGCCAAACCCGCCTACAGCGGCCTGATCTACCCGGTCGCGACGCTCGATCCGGCGATTTCCCACAAAGGTTCGCGCGACAATCTTCTGGGGCCCAACCCGTCGGCGGCGCTTGAGGCCGCCCGCTCCCCCGAACGCCACATCGGCCCGGCCACCCCGCCCTGCTTCCTGGTTCACGCATTCGACGACGGCGCGGTGCCGATCGAGAACAGCCTGCGCTGGATCGCGGCCTGCCGTGCCGCCAAAGTCCCGGTGGAGGCGCATCTGGTCACGGAAGGCGGCCACGGCTTCGGCTTCCGCCTGCCGGTCGGGCTCACCGCATCGCGCTGGCCGAACCTGTTCAGCACCTGGCTGCGCAAACACGGCGGGTAGCGTCCGGCAAATTTGGTGATCGGCCCCATATCCAGTTATCCCCTTTTGTCGCACAGGGAGCAGCATAAGGGGATAATTGAGCTTGCTAAAAGCCGCTTTGACCCATCAGACGAGAGAGCGGTCACAGCCAGACCGCCCTCTCTATGCTGTGCCACTGTCACACGACAGCCTGATAGGCTTGGCCTTGCACCATCCAATCCGACACCTTGCGACCGAAGCGGGCGATGGCATGCATGTTGAAGAAATGCATTACACCCAGCACAATCACGGCGAGCCCGACCTTGCCACTCAGGAAGCGGACCGCCTCGGGCCAGGTTGTTGGCTCCCCGGCGTAGCTCAGGGTGAGGCTGATGAAGCCGATATTCACGAGATAAAAGCCTACGACGAGCAGATGGTTCGTGGATTTCGCAAGCTGCTCATTGTGGCCGAAACATTGGACCAAAAAGACTTCTCCGCTTGTCGATAGCGTGCGCGCCACCCACACCGTCATCGCGATCGAGATGAGCAAGTAAAGTCCGTAAGCGATTCCAATCATCAGTTCCTCCTGTTAATTCTGAAATTTGAGAAATGTAAAGTTGCAATTGAGAATGACTTTGTCTCCTTCCGTTTAGCTGGATTGTTTGGCTGAGCCGCCGGGGATGAAGCGCGCTACCTTGGCGCCGAGTTTCATTAGGGTGACCAGCGTCGACTTGGGCAACCGCCGCACCTGGTCGTACCAATTGGTCAACGTGCTGATGAACTCATGCATGCGGTCGATCCGCTCGCGCACATGAACCGGCACATCCTTGCGCGCCGCGATGCGGACTTTGAGGTCGGCCAGCAACGCGATGGTCGGATCGATTTCGCGCCTCTTGCGCTCGGCGCTGATGCGCATGAGCAATTCCCATAAATCTGTCTCGGCGACGAAGTGATCCCGGCGATCGCCGGCCATGTGGGTTCGCCGGACGATCCCGTAGCCCTGCAACTCCTTCAGCGCCGTAGAGACATTCGACCGAGCCAGAGCTAGAGTTTCGCTGATCTCTTCCGCATGCAGCGGTCGATCCGACAGGTACAGCAACGCATGGATCTGCGCGACCGAGCGATTGACGCCCCAGTTGGTCCCCATCTCCCCCCAATGAAGGATGAAGGCTTCAACTTCGGGAATGGCCATCAAACTGCTCATGACGGTAGTTTCTGTAATTACAGAAATTGATGGTGTCAATCGCTTGTTTGGCGCGTAAGCCGCGACGACCAGACTTATTGAACCTGCGCGCCACTGCTCTAAAGCTGCGTGCATGAGCGACGAACAGCCCAATCCCGGCATCCACCCCGACACTCGGCTGGTTCAGGCCGGTCGCCGCAAGGAATCGACGGGGAGCCTCGTCAATGTGCCGGTTGAACGGACGTCCACTATGCTGTTCGACACGGTCGCCGAGATGGAGCGATCCTATCCGCCGAAGGATGGCCATCCGAGCTATGGCCGGAACGGCACACGGACGCATTGGGCACTGGCGGAGGCGCTGACGGAGCTTGAACCGGGCGCGGCCGGGACCAAGCTGTTCCCATCGGGCGCGGCCGCGGTCGCAATGGCGTTGTTGACCGTCCTCAAATCCGGCGACGAGCTGCTGATGGTCGACAGCGCTTATGGGCCGACCCGCAGCTTTTGCGATGATGTGCTGAAGAAGAACGGCATCGAAACGGTTTATTATGATCCACGGTCGA
>JBDSZD010000374.1:0-4138 GCA_039925325.1 Sphingomicrobium sp. | reverse complement strand
ATCGTAACTTCGCATCCTAGACGGAATCGAACCGGAGCCGAATCGACATCTGCGGCGTTTGGCCCGTAGCAATCAAGCGAGGAACCCAATCATGCGCATCGCAATCGCCCTTCCACTACTCCTTATGGCCGCCTGCAACGTGAGCAAGGACGGTAATGGCACCACCACAGTGGAATATGACCAAAACACCGCGGAGAGCGCGCTCGATACGGCCGGGAACAAAGCTGCGCAGATTGGCGGCGCGATCGTTGATGACGTCGAGGAATCGGCCGACAAGGTTGGCAATAAGATTGGCGACGTCGATGTCGACGTCGACGTGAAGAACGATGGAAACAAGGCGAATTAGACTTCGCTCAGGCGCTTAAGTCTCAAATGCGCCAAGTCTCGCTTTGACGGGCGTCCCCCTAACGCCCTAAGGGCACGCACGTCGGGGAGTGGCGCAGCCTGGTAGCGCGTCTGCTTTGGGAGCAGAGGGTCGCAGGTTCGAATCCTGTCTCCCCGACCACTTGAGCCCAGGAGTCTAAGGGGGGAATCGAATCCCAAGTTTGAGCGAATAGATGGCGAAAGCCGGCTAGTCACAATAGCTTCGCCAATCGTGGTCAGCGCGACCGGTGGGCCCGGAGGGACTCGAACCCCCAACCTAGCCGTTATGAGCGGCCGGCTCTACCATTGAGCTACAGGCCCTACCCGGTGCGACTGCCATAGCCATGGGCGTCCGTGCCGCCAAGTAAGGCGCGCGCGAAGGTCAAGGTGAAGGTTTCGGCCGAAGTCAGCAGATCCGCTCCAGCAACCTGAGCCAGCCCGCGCGTCAGCCGCAGCGACAAGCCTTGCGCCAATGTCACGCCAGGACCTCCGAATAGTTCGTCGTCCGAAATCCCACGCAAGCTGGTTGGGCGGGTGATCGACACGCGACAATGCTTTTCTGACTGATCGACCAGCAGGCGCAACTGTTCCCCGCGCTCACAGCGTTCGATGACGGCGTTGCACATCCGCAGGATCAGCCGTTCGGCAAGCATCGGTTCGATCGCCGCAGTGAGGTCCCGCGTGGTTCTCGACGAGTCCAGAATCACCCCCCTATCGGCGGCGCGTTCACGCAGCGGCGGGGTCACTTGCTCGATCACTTTTCCAAGGTCTGCAAAGGACCGATTCGCGCTGGACAAAGATTGACTCTTTGCTGCGAAATCCAGGTCGTCGATCGCCGCCAACAGCAGGTTGGCCTGGGCGACAATCTCACCGGCGCGCATTCGATATGTCGCGTCTGCCGGACCGAACATCTCGCCCTCGATGATTTCCGCAAAGCCCATGATGGCGTTAAGCGGCGTCTTGATTTCGTGCACAAGTTCACGCAGCGAATCGGGCTGTGGAGCGTCGATTTCGGCCGCGGATGCCATGATTCGCCGGGCAATTCCCCGATAGCCAGCAAATCGTCCATTGGCGGGCTCGAAGGCCGGGATTCCGCTCATCTGCCATTCGCCGCCGAGCACTGTCTCCGCACCGAGCGCGACCACGGCATTGCGAAACGGCGCTCGCAAGGAAAAGGCCCGCGCGATCTGATCGTTGCCATTGTCCCGCACATGGGCGGGATCGGCGAGGGCCCGGCCAATCAGCGCGCCGCGGGGCGCTCCCTCCACCCAGGCAAATTCACCCGCGCTGTTGCATTCCCAGCGGAACATTAAGCTTGCTCCGTCAGTCTCCGCCGGCTGGGCCGCCTTGACGGCTGGCTCGGCAACTGATTCCTGCCGAGCCTCTCGAAGTCGCTCGATACGCGCAATCACATCGCTGATTGATGGAGCCGTTGACGCCGTGGCGTCGCCTTCCGATTGCCCAGTACGGGGCCGGTGACGAGCCGGCTCCTGCGCTCGGCCGGCTTGCGGATGAAGCGCCAGGATGAACGCGCGAGTTTCGTCGTCCGCCGCTTCACTGACGCGCGACCATTGCTCGTCATCGAGGTTGGCTACGGCCAAAATCGGGGCAGATATCTTCAGCGAGTCCGACGCGAACAGCGCGATCAGTTCGAACGGTAAGGGAAAGGCCGCAACTGCGCGGGCCGCGGCGGCGCGCAAAGACTCGTTCACCTGATCGCGATCCTCGCGGACGATTTCCAGCGCTGCCCGCGCATAAGGGCTAGGGCCAACCGACCCTGCGCGGGCCAAAAGATCGACGAGTTGACGCCAGCGAATCGCCCGATCGTGCGCGTCGCCTGACGGCTGGTCCAATACGGTCCGCAATCGATCGTCAAACCGCACTGCTGTTCTTCATCCCCGCTAAAGCGCTGATCAAACACCCAGTTAGCGGAAAGTATGCGCGCGTTAACCCGAATGCGATTAACTATCCCATAATGGAACAAACTCCCAAGCGACCGCTCTGAAGTTCGCCACCTCGCGCGTGCGCGTGGACGCGCGCGGGGTGGCGCTCGGCCATTTGGTCGGCTAGTCCCTTAGGCAAGGGGAAGCGCCGCGTCTGGCGCTGATTCCGTGCACGCACCGAACAAAGACAGGACCCGCTCACTTGGCCACTCAGCCACCGGCCGAAGACCGCCGCGACGACATTGCCCCAATCTCCATCGTCGAGGAGATGAAGACCAGCTACCTCGACTATGCGATGAGCGTCATCGTCAGCCGCGCGTTGCCGGACGTCCGCGACGGATTGAAGCCGGTGCACCGCCGGATCCTCTTCTCCGCCTATGAAAACGGCTTCTTCTACAATCGCGGGTTCCGCAAGTCGGCCCGCATCGTCGGCGACGTGATCGGTAAATATCACCCGCACGGCGACACCGCGATCTACGATGCCTTGGCGCGCATGACCCAGAGCTGGTCGATGCGACTGCCGTTGATCGACGGCCAGGGCAATTTCGGTTCGATGGACCCCGATCCGCCGGCGGCCATGCGCTACACCGAGGCCAAGCTTGCCAAGGTCGCCAATTTCCTGCTCGGCGACCTCGACAAGGACACCGTCAACTTCCAGCCCAATTATGACGCACAGGAAAGCGAGCCGCAGGTCCTGCCCGCGCGCTTCCCCAACATTCTCGTCAACGGAGCAGGCGGAATCGCGGTCGGAATGGCGACCAACATTCCGCCGCACAATCTCGGCGAAGTGCTCGCCGCCTGCCGCGCTTTCATGGACGATCCGACCGTCACCTCCGAACAATTGATGGAGCATGTGAAGGGTCCCGACTTCCCTACGGGTGCAATCATCCTCGGCACCGCCGGCATCCACAGCGCCTACACCACCGGGCGCGGCTCGATCATGATGCGATCGCGCCATCACGTCGAGGAAAGCCGCGGCGACCGCCAGTCGATCATTCTGACCGAAACCCCCTACCAGGTCGGCAAGAACCGACTGGTCGAAATGATCGCAGAAGCGGCCAAGGACAAGCGCATCGAGGGCGTCAGCGACATTCGCGACGAATCGAACCGGCTCGGCGTACGCATCGTCATCGAACTGAAGCGCGATGCGACCCCCGAGGTCGTACTCAATCAATTGTGGCGCCACACCCCGGCGCAGTCGAGCTTCCCGGCCAACATGCTCGCGATCCGCGGCGGCCGCCCGGAAACGCTGGCGCTGCGTGACTTCATCGAAGCCTTCGTCCGCTTCCGCGAAGACGTGATTACACGGCGCTCCAAGCATGAATTACTCAAGGCTCGTGAGCGCGCGCACATCTTGCTCGGCCTCGTCGTGGCGGTCACCAACCTTGACGAAGTGGTGCGTTTGATCCGCGGCTCGGCAAGCCCGGCGGCGGCGCGCGAGGCATTGCTTGCGCGCGAATGGGACGGCGACCAGATTCGCCCATATATCCAGCTGATTGAAACGGTTGAGCCGCAGGCCGGCGGCGCAACCTACAAATTGTCCGATACACAAGTGCGGGCAATCCTCGAACTCCGCCTGCACAGGCTCACTGCGCTTGGCCGCGACGATATCGGCAACGAGCTTGCAGGACTTGCAAACACCATCACGGAACTGCTTGAGATTCTTGGTAACCGTGCGCGGCTGTACGAAGTCATGCTCACCGAATTCGACGAGGTGGATGCCGAATTTTCGACCCCGCGCATGTCGGAGATTGCCGCTGCGGCCGACGGGATCGACGACGAGGATCTGATCGAGCGCGAGGACATGGTCGTGACGGTGACCATGACCGGCT
>JBDSZD010000373.1:0-3076 GCA_039925325.1 Sphingomicrobium sp. | reverse complement strand
TCGGCCGTCCGTTCTGTTCCACTGTCCAATCAGCCGGCAAGCTTTGATGGCTACGTCCGCGCGAACGGCGGCATTGGGACCCGCAACTATATCGGCATCATCACCAGCGTGAATTGTTCGGCCACCGTGGCGAAGCGGATCGCCGACAGCTTCAGCAGCCAGAGAATCCCGGGTATCGACGGAGTCTCCGCTTTCACCCACTCCAGCGGCTGCGGAATGTCGAAGACCGGAGAAGGCATCGACACGCTCGAACGGACGCTCGCCGGCTATGCCGTGCACCCAAACTTCGCCGGAGTGCTCCTGATCGGACTGGGCTGCGAAGTTGCGCAGATCGGCGACCTGCTTGATCGCTTCAATCTTCAGCCGGGGCCGCGGCTGCGCACAATGACGATCCAGGAAGCAGGCGGAACGCTGAAGGCGATCGAGCGCGGACAGGAACTGGTTCGCGAGCTGATCGAGGAAGCGCAGGCCGATCGCCGTTCAAGCGTGTCGGCGGCGCACCTGATGCTTGGATTGCAATGCGGCGGATCGGACAGTTGGTCGGGCGTGACAGCGAACCCGGCGCTGGGCGTGGCCGCCGACCTCGTCGTTGCCAATGGCGGGACCGCGATCCTGTCCGAAACGCCGGAGATTTCAGGGGCGGAGCATCTGTTGATCCGCCGCGCCATCTCGCGCGAAGTGGCGGACAAGCTGCTCGAACGGCTCGCCTGGTGGGATCAATATGCCGCCAAGCACGGGGCTGAACTTAACAATAATCCGTCTCCTGGTAATAAGGCGGGCGGCCTCACGACGATCTTCGAAAAGTCCCTCGGAGCGGTCGCGAAGGCGGGCTCTTCGCCCTTGATGGACGTGGTCCATTATGCCGAGCGCATCCGCACCAAGGGGTTGGTGTTCATGGACTCTCCCGGTTTCGACCCCTGCTCGGCTACGGGTCAGATCGCGTCCGGGGCGAATGTCCTGGCATTCACGACCGGGCGTGGTTCGGTGTTCGGGTCGAAGCCCTCGCCGTGCATCAAGATCGCGACCAACGCAGCGCTCGCCGCGTGGATGGACGACGACATGGATGTCGATTGCTCGCCGATTCTGGACGGCGCCTCGATCCGCGAATCCGGTGAGGCAATTTACGCCAAATTGCTTGCGGTCGCGTCGGGTGAGCCGAGCAAGTCCGAAGCGCTTGGCTTTGGCGATAATGAGTTCGTTCCGTGGAATCTCGGGGCATGGATGTGAGCGGCACGCGCCGGTTATGCTTCGCACTCGACCTTGCCGACGATCCCGAGCTGATCGGACGCTACAAGCAGTGGCACCGGCCAGGCGGCCCTCCCGCGGCCGTGAATCGCTCGATCCGAGCCGCCGATATTCGCGAGCTTGAAATCTGGCTGACCGGCCCGCGGCTGCTCATGATCATGGAGGTCGGTCCCAATTTCGACCCCGCCGCCAAAGCCGTTGGTGACGCTGGCGACCCTGACGTCCAGGCGTGGGAGAAACTGATGTGGGAATTCCAGCGCCCGCTGCCGTGGGCAGCGCCTGGAGAGAAATGGATCGCCATGGACCGCATTTACGCGCTTTCCGAGCAGCCGAGAGCATCAGACTGAAGCTTTCCCAGCCAAGCGGCCTTGCATAAGTCGGACAATATGGGAAATGGCTAACCAGGGAAACAGGAGGGGCGATATGATGACCGAGAGCCGGGCCGTGCGCAGCGCAATCTTGCCGTTGCTGCTGATCGTCAGCCTGTTTTTCCTGTGGGGCGTCGCCAACAACCTCAACGACATTCTGATCAAGCAATTCCAAAAGGCGTTCACGCTCACGCATTTCCAGGCGGGCCTAGTGCAGATGGCCTTCTACATGGGCTATTTTCTGCTCGCGATTCCCGCCGGCCTGGTGATGCGGCGCTACGGCTACAAGACGGCGGTGGTTGTTGGTCTGGTGCTCTACGGCATCGGCGCGCTGCTGTTCTACCCCGCTGCTCAAGCTGCGACCTACGGCATGTTCCTGCTGGCGTTGTTCGTAATCGCCAGCGGCCTCGGCTTCCTTGAAACCGCTGCCAATCCTCTGATCACCGTGCTCGGCGATCCAAACAAGTCGGAGCAGCGGCTCAACCTGGCGCAAAGCTTCAATCCCGTCGGCTCGATCCTCGGCATCCTTATCGGCCAGCAATTCATCCTTTCCGGAATCGAGCATTCCGAAGCGACGCTCGCGGGCATGTCGGCAGCCGAGCAAACCGCTTTCTACGCGCAAGAAACGCAGGCGGTTGTCGGCCCTTATGTCGGAATCGGGCTGTTCGTGCTGGCTTGGGCGGCATTCGTTGCGTTCACCCGTTTTCCCGAATCTGCAACGCGGCGGGCAGCTGATGATCCCGATCAGCTTGGCTTGGGCGAAGCGCTGGGCGGCCTCCGTCACAAGCCCAAGCTGCTGCTCGCGGTCGTGGCGCAATTCTTTTACGTCGGCGCTCAGGTCGGCGTGTGGAGCTACACCATCCGCTATGCCCAGGAAGCGACCGGGATGGGCGAGAAGAGTGCTGCGGGCTGGGTGATGGCTGCGTTGGTCACCTTCATGATCGGCCGGTTCATCGGGTCGGCATTGATGTCGCGAGTCAACCCGGCGCGGCTGATGGCGACCTACGCTGTGATCAACGTAGTGCTCGCCGTCGTTGCCGCATTCACTCCGGGGATGACTGGCCTGACCGCTTTGACGGCCTTGAGCTTCTTCATGTCGATCATGTTCCCGACCATCTTCGCGCTCGGCGTGAAAGGCCTCGGCCCTTATACGCAGACCGGATCGTCGCTAATCGTCATGGCGATCATTGGCGGCGCGGTTCTGACGCCGCTGATGGGCTTGGTAGCCGATGCTACGGGTTCCATGCACTTGGCAATGCTTGTGCCTGCCGCCTGCTTCGTCGTGATCGCGGTCTACGCAATGGCAAGCTGGCGCACTGCTAGCGAGATCGACGCTGGCCTGCCAAGGGCGCACTGATGGACGTTGTTGTTTGCGCGAAACCCGGTGAACTGACGCTGGAACAGCGCCCAAAACCGGAGCGCGGCGAAGGCGAAGTGCTGGTCCGCATCCGCCGCATCGGCGT
>JBDSZD010000372.1:0-3852 GCA_039925325.1 Sphingomicrobium sp. | reverse complement strand
CGACGAAGGAAGCACCTTGAGCGCGGCCGAGGCTCAGAGATTCGGGGCGATAGCCCGGTGCTGCGATTGCCCCAAGTCGCGAGCGGTCGGGGACGACGGCTTCAAGCACAAGCTCGTCGGCGCTCGAAAATGCCGCGCGCACGTCATTGTTGAACCAATGCGTCCGGCCATCGAGCGCGTGAAACGTTCCGAACAGATAGACAACGGTATCTTCGTCCTGGACGACCCACATCGCGGGCTTGGCCTGGGGCAGGACCTGCACCGCAACGGGCGCGGTCGCAGGAGCGCTCGCCAGCAGGGCCGCAATCAGGAATCCGACCATAAAGGTCTCCCACCCACGGATCGTGGCGGGGAGATGCGGACGAACGATGTGGCCCCAACGGGAGGAAAGCGCCACTGGTCGCGGACAGCACCCGCGTCCTATTCACCCGCATCGTGGCCCCCGCCCGATACCTGGACACTATGCTCCCCGAGACGTTTACAAATGTCTAGCGCAAACGGCCATAAGGTGAATATTTATCGTTTCGGATCAGTAACAAGACCTGAGTGCTGCAAGGCCGGGGGCCGAAACTTACTGGACTCGGCGCACGCGATAACCATCGCGTTCAAGCATCGTAATCACGGAATCCGTGCCGGCGAGATGCCCCGCCCCGACGGCCACCATCACCGAACCCGGGGCAGCCATGCGGCGCTCGACCCACTGGCTCCAGTTGCGGTTCCTGCGGCGGATGAGCGCGTCCATCAGCGGCGGCGAGGATGCGAGTTCTTCGTTGAATGTGGCCGCAATCGCTTTGACGTCGCCGCGGGTCCACGCCGCGAGCATTGCATCGAACTGGCTCCGCATTTCCGCCGGCTGCTCGACCGCGCCCTCCAGCAACGCGCGTTGCGCATCCTCGGGCAGGGTATCGAAGAATCCGAGCTGCTCTTCGTTGGTTTCCAATTGCCCGATCGCTTTGCCGGCGGTCGCGAAGTCGTTGCGGAGCACTGACTCGACCCCCTCAGCGCCCTTGAGGCCGAGATCGCGAAACTGATTGCCCAGCAGCATGAATGCAGCGGCCCAGGTCTCCATCCGATCGAACGCGGCGCGAGGCACTCCCGATTTGGCGATTGCGGCATCGAGCGCCGCGCGCTTTTCTGGCGCAATGCGATCGGCGATCGGGGCAACCGTCGTCGACAGGCCGAGCTTCATCAGCACCGCGCTGATGTGCGCCGGGTTCTTTTCATCGACAATCGTCTCCACGATCAGGCCTTGGGAATTGCGGATGGCAGTGTCGAATTTGGGCGAGCGCCAATTGTAATTCGACGGGAGCAGATGGATCGTCCCGAACAGATAGACGGTCGTGTCCGCATCCGACACTTGCCACAAAGCGGGCTTCACCGCGGGCGCTGGCGGTTGCGGAGCGGTCGTGCAGCCAGCAGTCGTGGCAAGGCCGAGAAGCGCGAGGCCGCGGTGCAGGATCGTCTTCAACATTGGGCTGTGATTCCTCTCGGGCGGCGTTTTCGCTGTCCTCATGTAGGCAGTTCGCGGTGAACGTCCACTTGCCCGTCTCCGCTCCATGCGCCAAAGCCCCTCGCGTCACAGGGGTTCGCATCGGTGTCGCTAAGCTTTCAGGACCTGATCCTTACATTGCATCGCTACTGGAGCGCGCAGGGCTGCGTGTTGCTGCAGCCGTATGACATGGAAATGGGAGCAGGGACGTTCCACCCCGCGACGGTGCTGCGCGCGCTTGGGCCGGACCCGTGGAAGGCTGCCTATGTCCAGCCGTGCCGCCGTCCGACGGACGGGCGCTATGGCGAAAATCCGAACCGGCTCGGCCATTATTATCAATATCAGGTGATCCTGAAGCCCAGCCCGCCCGATCTGCAGGACCTTTACCTCGGAAGCCTGGCGGAAATCGGCATCGACCCCCTGAAACACGATATCCGCTTCGTCGAGGACGATTGGGAAAGCCCGACGTTGGGCGCCTGGGGGCTGGGTTGGGAAGTGTGGTGCGACGGGATGGAAGTCACGCAGTTCACGTATTTCCAGCAGGTCGGCGGGTTCGAATGCCGGCCGGTCGCCGGCGAGCTCACCTACGGGCTCGAGCGGCTGGCGATGTACATCCAAAGCGTCGACAATGTGTTCGATCTTAGGTTCAACGATGCGGGGGTAACGTACGGCGACGTGTTTCTCGACAATGAGAAGCAAATGTCGGCGTGGAATTTCGAAATTGCCGATACGGAGAGTCTGTTCGACGCGTTCAGGAAAGCCGCCGCCGAGTGCGAGCGGAGCCTCGCTGCAAAACTCCCGATCCCCGCCTATGAGCAGGCGATCAAGGCCAGCCATGTGTTCAACACATTGCAGGCGCGCGGTGTGATCTCGGTGGCCGAGCGGCAAGCCTATATCGGCCGCGTCCGCGACCTGGCGAAGGCCGCATGCGGCGCGTGGATGGACGCGAAGGGGTACGCGGCGTGATCCTCCCCGGGACGGGGAGGGGGACCAGCGTAGCTGGTGGAGGGGGCGGATCACTTCGCAAACCGGAGGTCTATGCTGCTCGGAAGTTGCGACGCTCGATGAGCCTGCCCGAAGCGAAGCTTTGGCGAGAAGTGCGTGGCAGCAAAATCGGTGCCAAGGTTCGTCGGCAGCATCCCATCGGACCCAATGTAGTGGATTTCTATGTGCCCGAAGTGCGATTGGTCATCGAAGTGGACGGTGAAGCGCACAATCGGGCTGATCGACCCGAACGAGATGCCGTTCGTGATGCGTATCTGAAGGGTGCAGGCTATTCCGTTTGGCGCATTGCGGCTGCGGATGTGATGAGCAATTTGACCGGAGTGATCCAAGCCATCTCATCGCGGTTGGCGAACCCCCTCCACCATCCTTCGGATGGTCCCCCTCCCCGTCCCGGGGAGGATATCTGATGACCGACTTCCTGCTCGAGATTCTTTCGGAGGAAATTCCGGCGCGGATGCAGGCGCGGGCGCGCAACGATCTTGCGCGGATATTCGCGGAGGAATTGCACAAGGCCGGGCTGGCGCACGGCGCGATTGATACTTTTTCAACGCCGCGCCGGTTGGTGCTGATCGCGCGCGACGTCGCCGAACAGACGCAAGCAGTGCGCGAGGAAATCAAGGGGCCGCGCTCGTCCGCGCCGCCGCAGGCGCTCGAAGGGTTCCTGCGCAAGACCGGCCTTGCACAGGACCAGCTCGAGGACCGTGACGGCGTTTATTTCGCAGTGATCGACCGGCCGGGACAGCCCGCAATCGCGGTCATCCAGGCGGCCTTGACGCGCATCTTCGCGGATTTTCCGTGGCCCAAGTCGATGCGCTGGGGTTCGGGCGCGCAGCGTTGGGTGCGGCCGCTGCAGGGGATCGTCGCGATTCTGGGCGAGGAAATCGTACCGTTTGAAATCGCGGGCGTGACGAGCGGAGCATCGACCTTCGGCCATCGTTTTCATCATCCCGGGCCGATCACGGTCAACGGCGCGTCCGACTATGTCGCAAAGCTGCGCGCGTGCCATGTCATCGTCGATCACGAGGAACGCGAGCGCATCATTCGCGATGGCGCTGAGGCGGCGGCGGAGGCGGCCGGGCTGAAGTTGCTGTGCGACGAGGGGCTGGTGGTCGAGAATGCGGGGCTCACCGAGTGGCCGGTGCCGTTGCTCGGGCGGTTCGATCCGGAATATCTCGACGTGCCACGCGAAGTGATCGTGCTGACGATGCGCACCAACCAGAAATATTTCGCCTGCACGGGCGACGATAGCGCGCTTGCGCCCGCGTTCGTATGCACCGCCAACATCGACGCGACCGACGGCGGTGAAGCGATCGTCGAGGGCAATCGCCGCGTGCTCGCGGCGCGGTTGTCGGACGCGC
>JBDSZD010000371.1:0-1513 GCA_039925325.1 Sphingomicrobium sp. | reverse complement strand
CGAGGTTGGCGGCGTCATGGCCGATCATCACCTTGATTCCGGCCTTGCGCAGCCCCTCGACCACATAGCCTTCGCTGACGTCCGATCCCTGCACCTTGTAGCCCAAATGGTGCATCACTTCCGCGATGCCGGACATCCCGATCCCGCCGATACCGACGAAGTGGATGGTGCCCAGGTCTGTGCCCAAGGCTTTCACGCTGGCACGCCCTGCACCGCGAAGGCATTGCTGCTGACCGGCACTGTGCCAAGACCGACTTCGATCGGCGCGAGTCCTTGCCCGATCCGTTCCACCAAATCGGCAAGATCGCGCGCGGCATGCGGGCGGCCGACGGACAGCGCGCGAGACGCGGCATTGGCCAGCGCCTGCGGGTCGGAGGCCAATGCTTCGACCTGGCGGGCGAGGACTTCGGGAGTGAAATTCCCCTGTGCAATGCAGCGCGCGCCGCCGGCGTTGGTGATCTCGCGCGCATTGGCGGTCTGGTGATCGTCGGTTGCCGCGCCGTAGGGGATCAGAATCGCCGGACGACCCGCCGCGCTCAGCTCGGAGCAGGTCGAGGCCCCGGCGCGGCCGATGACGATATGGGCATCCCCCAAACGCACGGGCATGTCCTCGATATAGGTCAGCACTTCGGCGGGAATGCCGAGCTCGGCATAACGCGCGCGAATCCGGCCGATGTCGTCGGGTCGACATTGCTGGACCACCTGCAACCGGCGGCGAAGCGACGGGTCCAGCAGCGCAAGCCCTTCCGGAACGACCTGGCCCAATATGGTCGCGCCCTGGCTTCCGCCGGTAACAAGGATTTTCAGCGGCGCATATTCATCGAACGCCGGAAACGGGACCTCGCCGAGTTTGGCGATGGCGTCCCGCACCGGATTGCCGACAAGAACGGTCTTGCCCTTGTGGCGGGATTTTAGCCGCCCGATTTCGGAGAATGCCGTGGCAATGGCTTTCGCGTCGCTCGCCAGCAGCCGGTTGACCCGGCCCATCACCGCATTCTGTTCGTGGAGCACCGTCGGAATGCCGCGCGCGCTCGCTGCGAGCAAGGACGGGAAAGCGGGATAGCCGCCAAAGCCGACAACCGCGTCCGGCTGATGCTCGAGGTAGAGCCGCTTGGCCTCGGCGCGCCCGCGCATCACCGAGCGTGCAGCCTTGATCCAGCCGATTGGCCCGCCGCCGAGCCTTCCTGCAGGCAGGATATGGACAGGCACATTTTCGAACAGTCCGGGGAAGCGCGCTCCGCGATCGTCCGTAATCAGCATTACGCCGTGCCCGCGCGCCTTCAGCTCCGCCGCGAGCGCGTGGGCCGGGACCATGTGCCCGCCGGTCCCACCGGCCGCGAGTGTGAAGTTCATGCGGACGGCTTCATGCAGTTAGGGACTCCCCGCTCCATTTCACGACATAGGGCGAGCGCGAAAGATAGGGGTTTCGCCGGGTGAAAGCCAACAGCAAACCCATGCCGATGGACAATGCCAGCATCGACGATCCGCCATAGGAAATGAACGGCAGGGTCAT
>JBDSZD010000370.1:0-2653 GCA_039925325.1 Sphingomicrobium sp. | reverse complement strand
CCGAGCAGCGCGAAGAACATCAGGATCGCCCAGGCGACCAGCGAGGATCGGATCGCCATCGCCCGGCGGTGCGCCAGATCGGTTCCGCGAGTCAGGCTGGCGAAGATCGGGGCGCAGCCGGGCGGATCGATGATCACCAGAAAGGTGACCAGCGCCGAGCCGAACAGCTCGATCATTTTTGGGGCGCTACGGTCTGGTTCAGCACCAGCCGGTACCGTGTGCCGTTCCACAAATAGGTGCGGAACAGCCGCGTCCCGTCCGGCTTGACCTTCCAGTCCCAGCCCAGCGTTTTATCCGCAGAATTCCCACGGCCGTAATCCGCAGGGGTGCTGTTTGCCTGTTTCGCGGTCAACGCCGGCGGCGGGGGGACCGGCGCGCCCGGCGCCTTGCCCCGGCACGATGCCCTTTCGGAGCGGATGCGGGCGGGCGGCTTGCCGCTTTTGTAGCTTTGATCTCCCGCATCATAGACCCAGCGCCAATTCTGCTTGTCCAGCTGCCACACGGTCGTGAATCCGCCGGTCGCGTTGCTAGACGGGATGCGCCACGGACCCGCAGTCACCGTGGTGTGCCCGTCGCACGAGCTGATCGCCCGTTCGGGCCACCATCGCACCGACTGCGGCGGGTTCTTGCGGCCTTTGAGGAAGTCGCGCGCCCACACGGCCTGGGGCGTGAACATCACTGCGTCGCGGTCCGCCCATTTGGCGAAGGCAGTCCATTGGCCGAGCGCCTGCGCATCGCGGGCGAAGGCGCGCTCCGCGTTTACGGCAGTGGACGGTACGGCGGCAGCGAGCAAAAGTGCGATCATTTCAGATCCCTTCCGGGTCAGGCAGTCCTGCGCGGCGGTGCGCCGCGACCATCGTGTTCCTTAACAGGCAAGCGATGGTCATGGGTCCAACTCCGCCCGGAACCGGCGTGATCGCCCCCGCCACTTCAACGGCTTCGTCGAAATCGACATCGCCGACCAGGCGACCCTTGCCATCCTCGGTCGCGATACGATTGATGCCGACATCGATCACGGTCGCACCCGGCTTGATCCAGTCGCCCTTGACCATTGCGGCGCGCCCCACCGCAGCGACGACGATATCGGCGTTGCGCACGACCTCGGCCAAGTTGCGGGTGCGCGAATGGGCGATGGTGACGGTGGCATTCTCGGCAAGCAGAAGCATGGCCATGGGTTTGCCGACGATGTTGGAGCGGCCGATGACAACCGCATTCATGCCACTCAAGTCGCCAAGCTCGGCCTCGAGCAATTTCATGCAGCCAAGCGGCGTGCACGGCACCAGCGCGTCGAGGCCGGTTGCGAGGCGTCCCGCGTTGAGCGCGTGAAAGCCATCGACATCCTTCTCCGGGACGATTGTGTCGATCACTCTGGCGGCGTCGATCTGCGGCGGGAGCGGGAGTTGCACCAATATGCCGTTCACGCGTGGGTCGGAGTTGAGCTGTTCCACAAGGCTAAGCAGTTCGCCTTCCGAAGTGCTTTCGGGAAGCTGGTGGTGAAAGCTCTCCATCCCCGCTTCGGCGGTCGCCTTGTTCTTCGAGCGAACATAGACGGCGCTGGCCGGGTCTTCGCCGACCAGCACGGTTGCAAGACCGGGTTTGCGCCCCGTGCGCTCCGTGAAGTCGGCTGCGACGGATGCTATGCGATCGCGGAGCGCGGCTGCGGCCGCCTTTCCATCAATCAGTCGTGCGGTCACGCAGACCCCAGCAGGCTGGCCTCGGCTCCGCCAAGCAGCATCTGGACGATCTTGATGAGGATCAGCAGCACGAGCGGGGAGAAGTCGATGCCGCCGAAATCCGGCAACATCTTTCGGATTGGCCGGTACAAGGGATCGAGGATCCGGTCGAGCGCATTGGACAGGGCCCGCACCCCCTGTGAGCTCTGGTTGAGGACGTTGAACGCAAACAGCCAGCTGATGATCACTTGGGCGATGATGATCCAGGTCAGGATGGTGAGCAGATATTGTGCGATGCTGAAGAGTGCGTGGACCATGGCGCGGCCTTAGCCGTCAGACCTAATCGCCGCAACGTCAGGGCGCGAAGCGGAGCGGTTGCGATTGCGCGAGGATGATTGCGAAGTCCCCCGCCGGATCGGTCCATTCCGCCAGCGGGGTCCAGCCGCCAGCAAGCAGGAGCAGCCGGCCGCTGCGAGCGTCATATTTATGGCTGTTCTCCGTGTGGATGGAGGAGCCGGAAGCGAAAGAAAAGGATTGCCCACAGATCGCGAACCGCACGTCGCGGTCGGCAACCAGATGCATCTCAACCCGCGACAGAAGGTCGTTCCACTGCGCTTCGTGGCGAAACGCATCGACCGGAACGTCCGCGTCCAGCTCGCGGTTGATCCGTTCCAACAGGTTGAGGTTGAACTGTGCGGTGATCCCTTGCGGATCGTCATAGGCGGCAATCAGCCGTTCGACCGGCTTGATCCGGTCCATGCCGATCAGAAGCAGCGCGCCCGCACCCAAAATGTCGCGAAAATGGCGCAGCAGGTCGGTTGCCGACGGCGGCACGAAATTGCCGATCGTCGAGCCGGGGAAGAATCCGATCTTGGGGGTGTCCCTAACCTCATCCGGAAGTCTCAGCGGCCGCGTGAAGTCGGCGGTGACCGGATAAACCGGGAGCCGGAAGAATGCTTCGTCGATCTCGGCGGCGCCAA
>JBDSZD010000369.1:0-6142 GCA_039925325.1 Sphingomicrobium sp. | reverse complement strand
GGCCATCGCAATGTGCTTGGCTTGGCGTTCGCGCCGGACGGCCGGCTGTGGGAAACGGAAATGGGTCCAGAGGGCGGGGACGAACTCAACCTGATTTTGCCCGGTAGAAATTACGGCTGGCCGGTCGCATCGTACGGCAGCCATTATGGCGGTCGAGACATCCCGGACGCGCATAAAGCGAAGGGGTTCGAAGAGCCGAAGGCGTGGTGGAACCCTTCGATTTCTCCGGGTGGGCTGCTGATCTATTCGGGCGACCTGTTCAAGGCGTGGAAGGGCGACGCCCTCATCCCGGCGCTTTCGGGGCTGGCCTTCATCCGCGTCGATATCAATGGCGATCAGGCTCGTAAGGCCGATCAGTGGGACATGGAAATGCGCGTCCGCGGCGTCGATCAGGGACCGCGCGGCGAAGTCTATCTGATCGAGGACGGCGATACCGGCGGCCGCATCTTCCGGCTCGAGCCCAAAAACTAGAGCCTACGGTAGCGCAGGTAGTACGGTCTGCGCCCCTCGCGCCGGGACTTCGCCCCGAACCGGGTCTCGATCCAGCCGCCCGGCGGATCGAGAAAGTCGGACGGCTGTTCGGCGAGCCAGTCGAACGTCCCGGTCCACCGCTGCATGACCATCAGCGACCATGTGAGATAGACCGGATGGTCGGTGGCGATACGCAGCTCGCCGCCGGGCTTCAACTTGTCGGCGATCAACCGCAGCGGCCCGTCGTTGACCATTCGACGCTTGGCGTGGCGCGCCTTGGGCCACGGGTCGGGGTGGAGCAGATAGACGAAGCTGAGCGCGCCATCGGGAATACGGCGGAGCACGTCGAGCGCGTCGTTATTCCATAGCCGGACGTTGGCGAGCTGCTGGTCGCGAATGTGCACCAGCGCCGCCGCGACTCCGTTGGTGAAGGGCTCGGCGCCGATGAAGCCGTGGTCGGGGAGCAAATCGGCGCGGTAGGCGAGATGTTCGCCGGAGCCGAAGCCGATTTCGAAATGCAGCGGGCGGTCGTCGCCGAATAGATTGGCAGCCGTGACCACACCGTCGGCCGGAACAGAAAGCTGTGGCAGGAGCGTGTCCATCAATTCCTGCTGCGACGCGCGCAATTTGTGACCGGTCGACCGCCCGTACAGGCGGTTGAGAGTCGTCGGATCGCCGGGTTTGTGCGCGGTCATTGCGCGTTCATGGCGGCGCGGGGAGATTCGGTCCATGATGAAGCTGCTATTCGCTTTGCCTTTGTTGTGTATCGCAGCCCCGGTGAGCGCTACGGGCGGCCTTGTGTGTCGCACCGGGGGCGCGCGACCGGTGGAGGTGTCGGTGGGGTTCGGTCATGTCCCGGGTTCTCCGCTGATCCTGACGCGGCTGCGTGACGCCGGGCGAACCGTCCCGGTGACTTGGGCGCAATGGTGGCTCGACGACGCCGAAGTGCGGCTGCTGCTCATTGATCCGCAGGCGCGAAGCCAGCAGTTGCTGCTGAAAGCCAAGCGTAATGGCACCGTGTATGAGGGTGCACTCTGGCGCGGCGGCAAGCGCCGCTGGGTCCGCTGCCGCGAAGATTAAGCCAGCGCCATCCTCAAATCCTCGACCAGATCGGTCTTCTCCCACGGGAAGAAATCGCCTTCCGGTTTGCGGCCGAAATGGCCGTAAGCGGCGGTCTTTTGATAGATCGGCTTGTTGAGGCCGAGATGGGTTCGGATCGCGCGCGGGGTCAGTCCGCCCAGCTTCTGGATGCTCATGATCGCTTCCTCGATCTTGTCATCGCCAACGCGGCCGGTGCCATGTGTGTCGACGTAAAGCGATAAGGGCTTCGATACGCCGATCGCATAAGCCAGCTGGATCGTGCAGCGCTGGGCAAGGCCTGCCGCGACAATGTTCTTCGCCAGATAGCGCGTGATGTACGCCGCCGAGCGATCGACCTTGGTCGGATCCTTTCCGGAGAAAGCGCCGCCACCGTGCGGAGCAGCGCCGCCGTAGGTATCGACGATGATCTTGCGGCCGGTGAGACCGGCGTCGCCGTCGGGGCCGCCGATCTCGAAGCTTCCGGTCGGGTTGATGTGATATTCGGTTGCGTCGGAAAGCAGCTCCGCCGGGATGATGTCGGCGACGACCTGCTTCACATAAGTGTGAAGCTCGGTCTCCTTGTCGCCCTCGTCATAGCCTTTGCCGTGCTGGGTCGAGACGACGATCGCCGTAGCGGCGACCGGCGTACTACCCTCGTAGCGCAGCGTGACCTGGCTTTTCGCGTCAGGCTCAAGGAACGGCGCTGCGCCCGAATGGCGATCGGCCGCCATCTGTTCCAGGATCTTGTGGCTGTAATACAGTGTGGCCGGCATCAGATCGGGCGTGTCGTTGGCGGCATAGCCGAACATGATCCCCTGGTCGCCCGCACCTTCATCCTTGTTGCCGCCCGCGTCCACGCCTTGGGCAATGTGTGCCGATTGCGGGTGCAGGTTATTTTCGAAACGCAGGGTTTCCCAGTGGAAACCGTCCTGCTCATAGCCGATGCGCTTTACGGTGGCGCGGACGGTCTTCTCGACCTCCTCGCGCACGCCGGGTGCCCAATTGCCGGCTTCGTCCATGATCCCCACGCCGCGAATCTCGCCGGCCAGCACGACGAGCTGGGTCGTGGTCAGGGTCTCGCAGGCGATGCGCGCTTCGGGATCCTTGGTCAGGAACAGGTCGACGATCGCGTCGCTAATCTGGTCGGCGACCTTGTCGGGATGGCCTTCGGACACCGATTCGGACGTGAAGAGGTAGGTATTGCGCATCTGACGGGTCAGTCCTTCGTGGAAAAAGCGCCGCGCGAACACGGACATAGAGATATAAGGAAATCCTTATGTCGCCGAATAGCGTCCCCGTGTGCCGAGGGCAATGGCGGCGATCAACAGCGCGAACGCGAGCATCAGCGGGATGATGTTGCCGAAGCGGGAAAATATCGTCGGAGGCCTTGCGATCGGCATATTGGCGTCGATTACGCCCGCGGTTCGCCACGGCAAAGCGTGGGTGACCGTTCCACCCGAATCGATGATCGCGCTGATCCCCGTGGGCGTCGATCGGATCACTGGCAGGCCCTCCTCGGCCGCGCGCAACCGGGCCTGCGCGAGGTGCTGTGGCGGACCCCATGAGCCGAACCAGGCATCGTTGGACGGGTTGAAGATGAAATCCGGCCGGTCGCGCCGATCGACCACTTGGCCGGAGAAGATGATTTCGTAACAGAGCTGGAAGCCGACTTCGCCCCAACCCGAAAGGGCGATGGTGCGCGGGCCAGGCCCGGAATCGAAGTCGACATCGCCCGGCGCCAGTCGCGACAGGCCGAGCGCACTTAGTAACGGCCGCATCGGCAGATATTCGCCATAAGGCACCAGATGCGCCTTGTCGTAGCGGCCGAGTATCTGACCCCATGGGCCAAGCACGAACACGCTGTTCGCCGCCCCGGTGACATTCCGGCCGTTCGAGGAATTCAACGCGATGCCGCCGGTCAGCAGGATGTCGCGCGGACCGACGAGCGCCGTGGCCCGGGTGCGCTCGAATGCCGCGGCGGAAGCCCGGCGCTCGTCCATGCGCGCATCCTCCAGCGGGTCGGTAACGGCTGCTTCGGGCCAGAACAGCAGGCGCGGCCGCTGTCCGCCGGGCGCCGTCAGCGCCGCCATCCGGCGGGCGGCTTCATCGGAGAAGCCGGGACTCCATTTGTCTTGCTGTCCGATATTAGGCTGGACGATCCTGATCGGTCGCAACGGCGCAAGCACCTTAAGCGTCACCGGAAAAAACAGGATTGCGCATGCGGCAAGTGGGACCAGGACGACCAACGACGGACGCCAGCGGCGGGCGACCAATAGCCAAACCGCACCCCCGAGCGCGGCAACAAAGACGGACAGGCCATAGGTGCCTACGAACGCCGCCGAGCCTCGCCATGGGGTATCCGCCAGCGTCACGCCGACGGGGTTCCAGGCGAAGCCGGTGAACATGGTCGCGCGCAGCCATTCCGCGATGCCCCACGCGCCGGCGAGCGCAAGCACCAGCGCAAGCGGCCGGTCCTTGCCGAAGCGCCACGCGAGCCCGGTCGCGAGCGCCGGGTAAACGGCGAGATAGATCGAGACCAGAACAACCGCGATATAGCCCAGCCAGTGCGGCATCTTGTCCTGGAAGGTGAAAGCGAACTGGATCCAGTTGAGGCCGACGGTGAAATTGCCAAGCCCGAACAGCCATCCGATCAGCAGCGCGCGCTTGAGCGTCGGTGCACGCTCGATGAGTTCGCACAGAACCGCGAACGCCAGCGGCATTAGCGGCCACAGCCCCGCCGGCGCGAACGCGAAGGCCGACATCGCGCCGAGCGCCAGCGCGATCAGCCGGGGGAAGCGGGCGAGGGGAGCGGAAGTTGTCAAAGTTGGCACCGACATGCGCGCGCGAGCGCGCGCGCGCGAGGGGAGGCAGTTTTCGATCGGGTTAAGCGCAGCGGAAATCTGGAGCACATAGCGCGGCTCTATGCCCCGGGAAGGCGCAAATAGGACAGCAAATTATGGCGGAGCAATGACTGCTTTGGTTGGAAAGGGGACAGCTCGTGCACCTGTTTCGATGCTTGACTTGCAACAGCGGCTACACCGTGTCAGTGTTATAATACAGCTGGGTGAGCCAAAAGGGGGAATGCGATGAAATCGAGCATGCTTTGGATGGCGCTCCCGTTTGGTGTTCCGGCTTCTGCCTCGACTGCACCTGCACCGCCCAGCGTGCTTGCTCCCTACGTGGTAAATGGGCGCTTCGAGGCTCGCGACTTGAATTGGGTTCGCGGGGCCTTTCCTGAGGCAAGTGCAGCGGAGAAGGCCGCCTATGAACAGGTCAACCAGTGGAGGGATGAGTGCGCCGCGTCGGACCGTACTGCTGTCCTTAACGAACTTGCAGCGATGGGGGTGGCGGTCGATCAGGCCACGACAACGACGCCACGAGACCCATTATGCGCCAGTTTGATGATGCCGGACCTGCGACAGTTCAAATCGTTCGCCGAGCTCCAGGCAGCCGATGTCGTAGCCAGGCCAATCTCCGAAAGTTTTCTCTACGCAGTGAAGCTTGCCGAGGAATCGAGTTTGCCTACCTCGCTAAGCGAAGCCCTGCGGTTTCGCACGCAAAGTGAGCAGATGTTGAGGAAAGCAGTGTTCTGGGGAGAGGGCAGCCAGAACGGCGCCCCTCCATTGGCTCCGCTGGTGAAGGCCGTGGTGGAGTCGAGGCTAGGTGTGGCGATGGGCCAGCGCGACCGCGTCAATACGGAATGGCTGAAGAAGATAGTCAAAGCCGAGGGTTGGCCAAAGATCTCAGTCGTGGGCAAGGAAGCGTCGCAGAGTGCGTGGCTGCTTGTTCAGCATGCCGACGCCGACCCACCGTTTCAGCTGCATGCACTGAGGCTCATGGACCGGCTCGTGGCTACGGGCGAGGTAGACAAGTCGAACTACGCGTATCTCTACGACAGGGTGATGCTGAAGGTCAGCGGCATACAGCGCTATGGGACTCAAATGACCTGCCGTGGCGGGAAGCGCGTTCCGCAGCCACTCGAGAGTGAAAGCACTGTCGAGAGCCGCCGCTCGGAACTAGGCCTGACCCCGATGTCAGAATATATGGCGTTGATGCAGTCGCAGTTCGGAGACTGCCCACCGGACCGTCGATAACACCCCTAACATGTTCTGCGGCCGAATGTCTGTTTGCGTGGAAAGCAGACAGCCGATATTGCCGACGTTCGCCCTTCGACAAGCTCTGGGTGAGCGCGGGTGGCACTGCCGCCCCGTTTACTGAGCGACAGCCTCCCCGTCCGGCGCATGGAGCCGGACCCGCACGATTCGCCGGGTGTCGGCTTCGGTGCATTCGAAGCGCCAGCCGGAGGGGTGGCAGACGCTTTCGCCTGGCTGAAGGATGCGGCCGGCGAGGAGGAACACGAGGCCGCCGAGCGTATCGACTTCGTCGTCTTCGGCGGCGAGGCGTGGGTCGACGATTTTGGTCAGTTCATCAAGTTCGAGGCGGGTGTCGGCTTCCCACACGCCATCCTCGAGCAAGAAAAGCATGCCGTCTTCCTCCTCGTCATGCTCGTCCTCGATTTCGCCGACGATCTCCTCGACCACGTCCTCGATCGTCACGAGGCCTTCCGTGCCGCCGAATTCATCGACGACGA
>JBDSZD010000368.1:0-1632 GCA_039925325.1 Sphingomicrobium sp. | reverse complement strand
GAGCCGAGAGGGTGATTTCGCGAGCCATCGCGATCTGCGGGCTCCCCACTACCTCCGGGATATGCTTTTGCAGGACGGCCCGCGCCGCAGGATCGTCCAGTAGTTTTCCGACCGGCGTGATCAGGCTATTATACTTTCCCGAAGCCTTGGCATCCGCCAGCTTCTTCTCCGCCGCGTCGATTTCCGCCCCCCACGGATCGCGTTGGGCAACCGCGGTGGCGGCCTCGGTGAAATCGAGCAATGAGTCTGACGCTGCAGTATAACGAGACCATCGCGGAAGACCTTGGCCGTTCGGGTTCCCCGTCTTCGCGAAATTGACCAGATAGGCGCTGATCAACTGCCCCACCCGATTGTCCCTGGCCGTTGTCTTGTCGGCATATTTGATCGCCTGGGTGTCGAAGAAGAAAGGAATATCGGTGGCGTGCTGCGCGCCAGGCTGGCCGATCGAGTCCGCGACATAGGAAAAGCGATAATACCAGACCGGGTTCTTCTGCGCCGCGATCCGGGCGGCGGCACGGCGCGCACCCGCGACCATGAAACCGAACTTGCCACCGCTGTCGGCGCTGGTCGCGCCGATCATGATCGGAACGCGCGCAAAATTGCCTGAGGAATAGGCCTGTGCGAAATCCGCCACGATCTTCCCGTCTGGGAATGGCCCGGCAAAAGTGCGCGGCCCGGGATTCGGCCGGAACAAAGCCATCATATTCAGCCCGTCGGTAATTTCTTCGGCGCTCATCGCGCGCAGTTTTTCAAGGGCTCGCGGGTCGTCAGCGGCAATGCCTTTGGTCTTTGCAAACTCAACATAGGTTTTCTCAACGTCCGCCAGTTTCGGTCCATCCGCATTTTCGCCAGCGCCGCCCGACATCACGACCGCCTTGGAGAATAGCCCTCGCGACAGAGGCGAAGTGACGAGCGCATGGACCGACATCCCGCCAGCCGATTCGCCGATGATCGTGACGTTATTCGGGTCGCCGCCAAAAGAAGCGACATTGCGCTTGACCCATTTAAGCGCCGCGATCTGGTCCAGGATCCCATAATTTCCGAGCAGGCCATTGTCCGGGTTTGCAGCGGTCAGTTGCGGGTGGGCAAAGGTGCCGAACCTGCCCACGCGATAATTGGCGCTGACGACCACCACGCCTTGCCTGGCGAGGTTGGCTCCCGAATAGGTCGGGGGCGACGATCCTCCGTTTACGAAACCGCCGCCGTAGATCCAGAAAATGACCGGCAGCTTCCGCTTCGACCCCGTGGGACGCCAGACGTTCGCATAAAGGCAATCTTCAGCCGGCGGCGTACCAAGCGGAGCAGCATCGCTCGGGAATGGCACTTGCATGCAGTCGTTCGCATAGGATTTGGCGGCGCGGACATTGGCCCAGGAAACAATGGGCTGCGGCGCGCGCCAACGCAAGGGGCCCACCGGCGGCGCTGCGAACGGAACGCCCTTCCAACTTTGCACACCGCCTTCAGTTGAGCCTTCGACCGCTCCGCTGTCCGTGCGCACCCGCGTGTGCACTTCAGCCTGCGCCGCCGCAGACAATCCGCAAAGTCCGAAGCCCAGCGCGCGCAGCCAATTTCTCATCCTGCCTCCTCCCGATTGCGTTCGTTTCAAATCAGTTTTGCATTAAAACTGATCGG
>JBDSZD010000367.1:0-3114 GCA_039925325.1 Sphingomicrobium sp. | reverse complement strand
CGCTGGATCAGCCAGCTTCGCCGCTTTTACAATGAGAAAGCGAAGCGCGGGCAGATCAGCTATTCCGGGCCAGTGCTGGCGGGCGGCCGCTTGATTATCACCGGGTCCAACGGCGCGCTGATCAACGCCGATCCCACCACCGGTGCTGTCCAGACACAGACCAATGTCGGCGCGGACATCAGCCTGCCGCCGGTGGTCGCCAATTCCACGCTTTACGTGCTGGACGACAACGGGCGGTTGCACGCGTTCCGCTGAGGTGGAGGTTGCGAAGCGGCGCGGTGGGTAGCTGTTGGAATACGAACGTGTGTTTCCGACACTTTGCGGACATTGCGCGAACTGTGACAGGCTGCTTGCAGGGGTGATATGAGCAAGTCCGTAGTGACGGCGACCGAGCGCATGGCATGGACCGCGTACCTTCTGCTGGTTCTGTTGGCGTGCCTTTATGGCGTGGCAGAGTTCTCGGAACTTTGGACGAGTTGGGGACCAGCTATGCTAGTTGTTCCGGCAGCCATGGTCCTCATCGCTCAACGCGGGCTGATACTGTTATTGAAGCGCCCGTGGAAGTGACATTGTTGCAGCGCAATGTCGGCGTTCCCCATTGCGAACATGACCGGTCGCTGCGAAGATGGAGGTGTGGACATGCTGTTGCCTCTTCTTGTTCTGGGAGTCGTTAGCCAAACCACTTCGCCTTCATTCTCCAGATCTATCGAGGACATAAGGTCTGCTATTCCTGGAGATGCCGCTTGCGCCAATCCTTCCGCAGATGACTGGCGCCCATATACGCTGTGCCTCTCAGAGACCTGGTTTGACGAGGCTGAGGCGAAAATGAACCGTCAGTTGGGGTTCACAGTAGCCCATATCCAAGCAGCCCGTGGCGCAAGAGCTGCACGCCGCTTTGCTGACGAGCAGCTGAGATGGGTGAAACGTCGAGATCGCACTTGTGAAAAACAGATGGCTGGCTCGCCCGTAACCCAATTCGCTCGAAATACTCTGGATTGCCAGACAAAATTGACGGAGAAGCGCACGGTTCAACTGAAGGCGCTCGGTATAGCCAAATAGCGTGGACACCAACAATCGCGGGATGGGCCATGCGCGGGCGTGCCTGAACCCACGAACTATTCGACTTGAACACCTCTGCGGCTCTCGCGAGTTGACCGGCGCCGTCGCAAGCCCCACTTGGCCGCGATGCCCTTGCCCACCGTTGCCATCGTTGGCCGACCCAATGTCGGTAAATCGACCCTGTTCAACCGGCTCGTCGGCAAGAAGCTGGCGCTGGTCGACGACCGTCCGGGGGTTACCCGCGACCGGCGCGAGGGCGAGGCATCGCTGATCGGGCTGGAATTCAGGGTCATCGATACCGCCGGGTTCGAGGATGAGGACCCCGCCAGCCTTCCGGGCCGGATGCGCAAGCAGACCGAGGCTGCGGTGCGTGACGCCGATGTCGCCTTGTTCCTGATCGATGCGCGCGAAGGACTGACGCCGCTTGACGAGGAGATCGGCCGCTGGCTGCGCGCCGAAGACACGCCGGTGATCGTTGCCGCCAACAAGGCCGAAGGGCGCGGCGGCGAAAGCGGGCGGCTCGAAGCGTTCGCGCTCGGTCTGGGTGAACCGCTGGCGATCAGCGCGGAGCATGGCGAAGGTGTCGTCGATTTGTTCGAAGCGCTGCGCCCTTATGTCGAGATCGAAGGCATCGACGTCGTCGAGGATGAGGAGGACCCGGGCGCCCCCCTCAAACTCGCGATTGTCGGCCGACCGAACGCCGGCAAGTCGACGCTGGTGAACCGCCTGCTGGGCGAAGAACGGATGATCACCGGGCCCGAAGCCGGAATCACCCGCGACAGTATCGCGATCGAATGGCAGTGGGCGGGAAAGGATGGCGAGCCGCGCTCCGTGCGCTTGATCGACACCGCGGGCCTGCGCAAACGATCCAAGGTCGAAGACAAGCTCGAACGCTTGTCGGCCGCCGACACCCGGCGGGCGATCGACTTTGCCGAAGTCGTCGTCCTGCTGCTCGATGCGACTCGCGGGCTGGAGGCGCAAGATCTGCGCATCGCCGACGCGGTCATCGAGGAAGGACGGGCGCTGGTCATCGCGCTCAACAAATGGGACGTCGCCGAGCATGCGTCGTCGCTGTTCAACGGGGTCAAGGCCGCGCTTGAAGAGGGGCTTTCCCAGCTTCGGGGCGTGCCCGTGCTGACGGTCTCCGCCATGACCGGCAAGGGCACCGACACGATCCTGGAAGTGGCGTTCGAGCTGCGCGAAGCATGGAGCCGGCGCGTCACGACCGGCGAACTCAACCGCTGGTTCGAACAGGCGACCGAGGCCAATCCGCCGCCGGCGCCGGGCGGCCGCAGGATCAAGCTGCGCTACATCACGCAGGTGACGTCGCGTCCGCCGACATTCGTCGTCTTCGGCACTCGCGTGGACGAGATACCCGAAAGCTATCGGCGCTATCTGCTCAACGCGCTGCGCCGTGACCTAAAATTGGGCCCGGTTCCCCTGCGACTGACGCTGCGCGGTTCGCGCAATCCGTTCGACAGCAAAAGGCGCTAAGCTTGTCTTTACCCTTTTGGGGCTAAAGCGTTGGGCGTGGGATCCCTGCCGAGCGATCGGCGCCTGATATTTGGAGCGCGTGTACGTTGGACGGTCAAGAACTCGTCAACTGGGCACATTTCGAGAAAAGCCGGTCCGAACTCGGTACCGGCTTCATCCGGATCCTCAGCTATTTTCACGAAGATGGCGTTAAGTCCGTGTCACAAATCGAAGATGCGATGCGCAACCAGAACACGACTGCACTCGTCATCCCGGCCCATACGCTCAAGGGCGAAGCCAAGCAGTTCGGCGCCGACCCGCTGGCCGATATCGCCGAGCTGATCGAGAATACCGCGCGGTTGTGCATCGAAACGCACCGCTTCCCCGACGAGCTGGTCAAGGACGTGGTCGAGCTTCGCCGTATGTTCGAGGAGACCATTGCCTTGTTCGACAAAGCGACCAATCCCGTCGTTTCGCGCGGTCCTGCGCCGGTGGCCGGCGGATTCGGCCGCAAGGTCACCAACCAGGGCTTCGGTCGGCTTTAGAGCCTCAGCAAAGCCAGCGATGCCGCCGAAGCTTGGC
>JBDSZD010000366.1:0-3093 GCA_039925325.1 Sphingomicrobium sp. | reverse complement strand
TGGAGCTTGCCGGTGTCGATGGGTTCGAAGCTGCGGTCGAACAGGTTGCGGCCAAGTTGCCGATGCTGGTGGTCACGCGCAGCGAGCACGGCGCCATTGCGCGCGCCGGAGCGGAGCAGGCCTCGGTCCCCGCCGAGCCGATCGGCAAGCTGGTCGATACCACCGGCGCTGGCGATTTGTTCGCGGCGGGGTTCCTCGCGGGGCAAGCGAAAGGGCTCGGCCTCGAACAGTCGCTAAAGCTTGGCGCGATCGCTGCCGCCGAAGTGATCCAGCACTACGGCGCGCGACCGGAGGCGGACCTCAAGACGCTGGCAGGCGATTTGCTTACGTAAAGGGTACGGGCGGTGCCGATGTCGGCACCGCCCTCAAGGAGAAGTGTCGCCGTTACGGTCTGATCAGCGGGTTACCGCTGGCATCTGTCGGCGCATCCTCCGGGAACATCGGCATCTCGTCGTCAGCCATCACGGGATGGCCCTTTGCCAGCACGGAATTGTGCATGCCATAAACAAAATAAAGGACGATCATCGCCAACGTGTACCATGCGAAGATGACCAGCACATAGTTGGGGACAGTGGTGATCAGCCAAAGGCAGGACACGATGCCAAGCGCTGGAACTACAGGGTACAGTGGCACGCGATATCCCCGTGGAATCTCTGGATGCGTACGTCGCAGCCAGATAACCGAAAGGCAGACCACGGCGAATGCTGCTAGCGTCCCGACGGAGGTCATGTCGCCGAGGCTATTGATGTCGAAAATACCTGCCGCAAGCGCCACGACAATCCCAACCACCAAGGTATTTACCCAAGGCGTGCGGTATTTCGGATGAACGCGAGCAAACACCTTGGGCAGCAAGCCGTCCCGGGCCATGGTGTAGAAAATCCGGGTCTGGCCGTACATCAGCACCAAAATTACCGACGTCAGGCCGATGATTGCGCCAATCTTGATGGTCTTGGCGAACCAACCCCATTGGGGTCCAAAGGCGTCCACTGCCACTGCAACTGGGTCAGGTACGTTCAACGAGGAGTACGGGACGATTAGTGTCATCACGATCGACACGAGGATGTAAATGACCGTGCAGGCAATCAACGATCCGATGATACCAAACGGCATGTCCTTGCCAGGGTCTTTGGCCTCCTGCCCCGCGGTCGACACTGCTTCGAACCCGATATAGGCGAAGAACACGATCGATGCCGCGCGAAGAATTCCGCTCCAGCCGAACTCGCCGTCTTTACCGGTCGGCGCGGGTATGAACGGATCCCAGTTGTGTGTGTAAGCCGGGAGGTTCGAGAGAATGATGAATCCTCCAACCAAGATAAAGGCAACCAGCACCGTCACCTTGATTGCAACAATGATGTTGTTGAACTTGGCGGATTCGGAGATTCCGATGCAAAGAAGGATGGAGAGCGCCGCGCACACGAGAAAGGCAGGAAGATTAAACATGTAGACGACCGGAGCACCGTTCACGAGCACGTCGACCCCGTCCTTCTGCAAGTGGTGCCCAACCGGACCGGTCAATTCAGCGGGGATGTGCAGACCCAAGTCGCCCAGCAGGCTGACTATGTAGCCCGACCAGCCGACCGCCACGACCGAAGCCGCAAGCCCATATTCGAGCAACAGGAGCGCTCCCATCACCCAAGCCGCGAACTCCCCAATGGTCGCGTAGCTATAGGTGTAGGCTGAGCCGGACACCGGTAAGGTCGAAGCCAATTCGGCATAACAAAGCCCCGCGAAGGCACAGATGATACCTGCGATTGCGTAGGAAATGAGCACCGCGGGTCCGGCGTGGAGCGCGGCCGCGTTACCCGTGCGCACGAATATCCCTGCGCCGATGATGCATCCAATCCCGAGGAACACCAAGTTCCAACGACCCAGTGAGCGTTTAAGCTCGCTCGTCCGAGTTTCCTCCTGAACCATCGCCACGGTCTTGCGAAGCGCCATGCGCGCGAACAATCCTCGCTTTGGAGCCGCAGTCGCCATTCGTTCTCTCCCTATTGGAGGCCAAATTTATTGAAAGGAGCCTAGCGGGTGAAGCGACGACAGAGCAATCCCCCTGATTGTCGTCAGAAAGAAACTCAGGATTTGTTCTCTTGGGTGTTGTCGGCGCTAGCATTCGGACGAGAGCGGAAATGCGGCCCTACCGGCTGAGCATCGGCCCGAGCGGCTGGCCGCCGAAGATGTGGACGTGGAAGTGGCCGACCTCCTGCCCCGCGCGCTTGCCGGTGTTGGCGAGCAGCCGATAGCCCTGCACCACCACGCCGGCGTCGCGCGCGACCGTGCCGACGGCGCGCACGAAGCCGGCCAGCTCCGCATCCGAAGCGCGCTCGGAAAAGTCGTCCCACGACACATAGGGACCCTTTGGAATGACCAGGATGTGGACCGCCGCGACCGGGTTGATGTCGTGGAAGGCGAGCGCATGATCGTCTTCATAGACTTTTTTGCATGGGAGCTCGCCGCGCAGGATGCGCGCAAAGATGTTGCTGTCGTCATAAGGCAGGGTCGCGTCGATCGGCATTTTCGAACTCACTCGGACTAGTTTGCGGACACTGCGGGTTGACCATCAATCTTTGCTCGCTACCACGAGGGCAATGAGCGACGACGCCCCCGAGAGCCTGATCCCCTACGACGAGATCGTGCAGGAAGCGCTGCGGGCTGTGGTAGGACGCGTGCTCGGGCAAGTCGAGGCGGTCGGCGCGCTGCCCGGCGGACATCATTTCTACATCACCTTCAAGACGCGGATGCCGGGCGTCATCATCCCCAAGCATCTGATGGAGCGCTTTCCGGACGAGATGACGATCGTCATCCAGCACCGTTTCTGGGATTTGCGGGTCGAGGATGAGCTGTTCAGCATCGGGCTGTCGTTTGGCGGCGTGCCGTCCACGTTGGTGGTTCCCTATGCGGCGGTTACGCAGTTCCACGATCCCGCCGTCGAGTTCGCGCTGACCTTCCACGCCAATAGCGAGGACGACGTCGCGGAAGCGCATGACAAGCCGGAGAATGATTCTCCGGGCGCCGAACCGGTCGAGGACGGATCGAACGTCGTGAGCGTGGACTTTACGCGCAAGAAGTGACGAGCGTAAGCTCGTCACCCCGGAC
>JBDSZD010000365.1:0-6520 GCA_039925325.1 Sphingomicrobium sp. | reverse complement strand
CGGCAACGGTTTTGAAGGGTTGCGCGGTCAGGTCCATCCTCTTATGTCGCGGCCTCGCCAATCACTTGGCCGCGCGCCCGTAGCTCAGCTGGATAGAGCATCAGACTACGAAT
Source organism: Sphingomicrobium sp. (assembly GCA_039925325.1). GTDB lineage: Bacteria > Pseudomonadota > Alphaproteobacteria > Sphingomonadales > Sphingomonadaceae > Sphingomicrobium. The sequence goes on along the minus strand of JBDSZD010000365.1, from coordinate 6,407 downwards.
CTGAGGGTCGGACGTTCGAATCGTTCCGGGCGCGCCAATTCTTTCCTGGAATCCAGCGGTCCTGACGAGGTCACGGTCGAAATCTGGGGACCCGGGATCGGCTTCCCGCCTGTCCCGCCTAGTCTGTCTTTGAGATCGCCCTCAGGCGCTCAGGGCAACCTGATCGCACGACGAAGCGCGCTCGGCGAAGTCTTCGGCGAGTTTGGCGTGCCAGGTGCGGGCGGCGTCGGTCATGGCGCGTTGTGCGGCCATCCGCTCTTCAACGGCCCTGCGTGAATAGTAACGCGCATTCGATTCCATCGGACATCCTCAGCCGGTCGCCGCGCTCACTGTGACCCCGAAGTGCCTAACAGATGGTAAATATCCACAGTTGTCCCGCGCTGGCACAAGCTGTTGCTGGAATGCGACTGTGCGGGATGTTTCACGATATAACGCTGAAACCGAACGAGTCATCGCTCGTTGAAGCGGGAAATGGTTTAAAGGAACCGGCAATGTTGAGTTCAATCGATCGTACGCACTTCAACCCTGCGACGCGCGGTTATCATGCGGTTTACCGTGAGAATCAGGTGAATCACTGCCCCGGATGCGGCCGCACCCATTGGTACCTCGGACGAATGCTGGCCGAGTGCGCATTCTGTTCGACGGCTCTTCCGCTCGACGCTGCCTATCGCGTGGGCGCGGCGTCACCGGCGATCATGCGTCGCTCGTCGCGGACCTGCTATGCGGAGCTCAACGCCGCTTAATCTCTGTTTCAGTAAGTCGGTTTCGATTCAGCTATGCTGAAACAGACTTCAACCCCTGTATTGTTCATTGTCGCAGCGGTATAAGAAACGATCATGCGCTGGCGGGCCATCCTTGCACTGACGTTGACCGCTGCAGCGGCTCCGGTGCTTGCCGGGGCCGGCAACTTCAACGTCGTCAACGCCACGGGATTGGACATTGTCGCGCTCGAGATTCGAAGGGTCGGGACCGATGGTTGGCAACCAATTTCGGCCAAGCCGACCGCCGGCGCACGTGGAGCGGTGACGTTCAACGATTCGGACTGCGCGTTCGACATCCGCGCCAAGCTCAGCGGCAACATTGAAGCGCTGTGGCCGGGCGTCAATCTTTGCGAAGCGAAGTCGGTGACTCTGAACCGGAGCGCATCGGGCGCGCTGTGGATCGATTACGACTGAGCGGGATGCGTCGCGGCACGCCGACATAGGGCCCAAACACCGCCGCTGCGGGCACCGGCCTGACGCTATCGAGCAGCTTTGCGCCCGCGAGGAACACAACCCCGGTACAGGCCGTGGCCAGCAGCCAGCCGCCGAGGCCCGGGTACACCTCAAGATAGTGGCGACCGCGCTCCACCGCGCCCAGCGCAATCGCATAAATGATCATCCACGCCTCGAAGCGAGTTTTTATGGTGAACAGTCGGGCGAGACGCGTGCGCATGTGAATAGTTAAGCAAACGCCGTGCCAATGGCGGAGTTCCGCCGTTCCCGCCTTAAGGGAAATAGTAAAGTGTCAGTTAACCCGACGCTAGTTCGGCAAGGCCGAGGGCATCGGCCAGCATTGTCCGCGCCGTTTCCACCTCCGCGATCAGCTCGACCCGCTGGAGATCCTCGATTTGAATGGCGGCGGGCCAGTGCCGGGACACGATCTCCGCCACCCGATCGAGCTTGTGCTCATCGACCAGGAAACGCGGATCGACCGTTGCCGGGTCGGCGATTACCCGCAACCGCAGGCATGCGGGACCGCCCCCGTTGGCCATCGACTCGCGCACGTCGACGATGTGGACGCGGCGGATCGGGCCGTTGCCGGCGATATTGCGTTGCACCCACTGCCATACGGACGGCGTGTCCTGAGCCTCGACCGGAAGGATCAAGGTGCGCTGTCCGTTCGGTGGCGTGACCAGCTGGGCGTTGAACAGGTACGAGGCAATCGCGTCAGCAAGCGGAACCTCCGCATCCGAGACCTCCACCAACTGGAAGTCCGGGGCCAGCCGCGCGCACTCGGCGATCAGCCAGTCGCGGTCGGCAAAGGCTTTTTCGTGCGCGAACAGCAAAGGGCCGTCCGCGACCGCCACCACATCATTGTGAAATGCGCCGGCGGCAATGGCTTCCTCCGATTGCTCAGCGAAGATCGTCAGCGCGGGATCCAGTCCGTGGGCACGGGCAATCGCGCGCGACGCCTCGATATGCTGACGGGCAGGGTAGGGTCCCCCGGCCACACCATAAACGAACAGCTCGACGCCGCGCTGATCGTGCCCGCTGGCGAGCCGCATATGGTTGGCCGCGCCTTCATCGCGGAACGCGGTCGGAATTGGCCCGTGAACCGCGAAATGATTGCGGTCGGCGAAGGCCATCTCGAGCTGCGCCAGCGTATCCGGCCATTCATGGCTGCGATGCGGCATCGACCGCAGGTTCGCGACCGTCAAGTGGCAGCGCCCGTCGGCCGTATCCGGAGCAGGCGAAACGGTCGCGGCGTTGGCCGCCCACATGAACGATGACGACATGGCGTTTGCGGCCACGCCCGCGTCGGCATGCTCGATGTCGGTCGCCAGCTGGCTCAGCCAGCCCCGGTTGGGCCGCGGGTGGGGCACGAAAATGCCCTGGACCAGACCGAGCCCGAGGTTGGCCCGCATTTTCTCAATGCCCTGCAGCGCCGCGGCGCGCGGATGCGACACCGCGCCGGCATGTCGCGTCGAGGCGAGGTTGCCGAGGCTGAGGCCCGCATAATTGTGGCTCGGTCCGACAATTCCGTCGAAATTGATCTCGCGCAGTGGCATCACCGGCCCACGGTGAGAACCTGATCGCCGACGCCGACACCGAGCAGCTCCGCGGCGTCGCGATCGATGGCGACACCTTTCCGCCCGACCTTTTTCACCGACGCGTAGCAGCAGGCGAAACGCTTCAGCTCCCCCGCGGCGACAAGCATCTTCGGCTCTGCGCTTTCCGCGATCTGTATCACCGTCTCGGCCTTTGACTCGCGGACCGAGCGAATGCGATCGGTGGCTGCGATGACCGTCGGACCGCCGTCGAAAATATCGACGTAGCGATCGTAAACGAACCCTTCCTCCTCCAGCATCCGCAGCGCCGCCCGGCCGGTGGGGTGGGGATGGCCGATCACCTGCTTGGCGGTCTCGGCGAGCAAGGCCACATAGATCGGCGTTCGCGGCATCAGGTCAGCGATGAACTCCGTTCCGTGCATCGCATTGAACTGGTCGGCTTCGGGGAAGGTCATTCCGAAAAATCGGCCGGCGAGACCGTCCCAGAACGGGGAATTTCCGGCTTGGTCCATGACTCCGCGAAGCTCGGCGATTGTTCGGTCCCCGAAGCGCTGGCGGTGCTTCTTGATGAACAAATAGCGGCTGCGCGCGAGGAGCGCTCCCCAGCCGCCGGCCCGCGACTGCGGGTGCAGGAACAGGCCGCCGACTTCCGACGACCCTTCCAGGTCCGTCGTCAGGCTCAGCATCTGGTTGCGGAATGTTTTCCCAAGCTCGGGGCTGCTCTGTTTCAATGTGCTCAGATGATAGCTGAAGAAGGGTTGGATCACGCCGACCTGGCCGAAAATCTGGCACGTACCGCGAACCACGCCCCCCTTGGGATCCTCAAGCACGAACATGTATAGATCGCCCGCCTGCTCATCGCCCGAGCGCGCGAACGATTCCTCCGATCGCGCAAGCTTGTTGACCAAGGTCGCGCGGTCCGGGGGAAGGTTGGTGAAGCCTCCGCCAGTCAGCTTCGCCATCTGGTAGATGGCCTTGAAATCCCCGCCGGTCGCCGGCCGAACGCGAAACGTCATTGCGACGAACCCGCGAGCCGCAGGATCGTGAGTGCGGACAGCGCCGCGCGCTCCTTCAGGCTGTCGACAATCAGATATTCCTCCGCACTATGAATCTTGCCTCCGCGCACGCCCATCGTATCGACGACGGGGATTCCGCATGCCGCGATATTATTGCCGTCGCACACCCCGCCGCTGGGCTGCCAGCCGATCGATTGGCCAAGGTCCGCGCCAGCGCTTTTGACCAGTGCGAACAGACGTTCGGCTGCGGGCGTCATCGGCTTGGGCAGTCGAGCAAAACCGCCGTGTACGTGAATCTGCACGTCATGCTCCGCGGCGACCGCCGATACGCTGGAATCGATCAGGCTCTGCGCCCGTTGCTGGTCTTCCGGCGTGGCGGGGCGCAGGTTGACGCGCAGGACCGCAATGTCCGGAACGACATTGTTCGGGCCGCCGCCGTCGATCCGCGCCGGGTTGACCGACAGCCGCGCGTCTTTGCCGCGCTCGAGCCGAAGCGCCAGGTCGGCGGCCGCGACGATTGCGTTCCGCCCGTCTTCGGGATTGCGGCCCGCATGCGCGGATCGTCCGCGAATGGTGAAGGAGAAATTGCCGCTCCCCGGCCGCGCGCCGGCCAGCGTGCCGTCTGGCAACGCCGCGGGCTCATAGGTCAGCGCGGCTGTCTTGCCCCGCGCGGCTGCAGCGATCAGCGCCGACGATCCAGGCGATCCGACTTCCTCGTCGCTGTTGATGACGACTTCGTAGCCGAGATGGGTCGCCGCTGCGCTCGCCTCGACGGCTTTCAATGCGGCCAGCATCACTGCAATCCCGCCCTTCATGTCGGCCACACCGGGTCCGCCCAGCGTAGCCTCGCCGATCCAGTGAACCTGCTGAAACGGATGATCGATGGCGAACACCGTGTCCATGTGGCCGGTGAACAGCAATTGCGCCGGCGCATCCGGCCGCACTTTCAGGTGAAGATTCCGGCCATGCGCAACGGCTTCGATCTCCCCCGAGGCCGTGACCCGGTCGTGCTCCGCGGAATCGCGCAATGCGAGTTCCCCCGGCAATGCGGAAAAAGCGTCCGCGAGGGCGGTGGCCATCTGCGCCAGGCCGGCGAGATTTTCCGAGCCGCTGTTGATTGCCGCCCAGCCCAAGACCTGATCGAGCATCGCAGCATTCGTGGCGTGATCGACCACCGCCTGCTCGACACCTGAAAGTCTGCCCATCGCCGCTCACTAGCTGTCGACAAGGGCGAACGCCACACCCAACCCTCCCCCTTGCGGGGGAGGTGGCGCGAAGCGCCGGAGGGGGAGTGGCGGGCGATCAGGCCCCCTCCGTCAGCGCTGCGCGCTGCCACCTCCCCCCGGGGGGGAGGAATTCAGAAACGCCCCGAACACCCGCAACAGATGCCGGTACAAATCGCGCTTGAACGGCACGATCAACGCGGGCAGCCGCTGCGGCTCAACCCATTTCCAGTCGTTGAATTCGGCATGATCGGTGGCGATGTTCACGTCGGCGTCCGTGCCGAGGAAGCGGCATAGGAACCAGTCCTGGATCTGCCCGCGCCACTTGCCGCCCCACAGGCGATCGCGGATCTCTTCGGGCAAATCATACCGCAGCCGCTCCGGACATTGCGCGATCTTCGCGACGAGATCGGGTACGATCCCAGTCTCCTCCTCCAGCTCGCGCAGCGCCGTGGCCCAAGGTTCTTCTCCCTTGTCGATTCCGCCCTGCGGCATCTGCCAGGCCTCGTCCGTATTATCGATGCGGCGTCCGACCCACACCTTGCGCTCGGCGTTGATCAGCATCACGCCGACTCCGCGGCGGTAGAGATGGTCTCCGTTCATGGCCGCGCCTTAACCGTCATTGCGAGCGAAGCGAAGCAATCCAGCTGGATTGCCGCGTCGGTACGCGTCTCGCAAAAATGACGAATGGAGTGGCGCAATCCGCCCCATCGTCCTAAACACCTTGCTTACCCACATCGCGGATCGGCAAAGGCGAACAATGGCTTCGGCCACACATTTCATCACTGCAGAAGAATCGCAGGCGCATCCGCCGCTGGAATCGGTCGTCGTCCGCTTTGCAGGCGACAGCGGCGATGGCATGCAGCTGACGGGCGGGCAATTCACTTTGTCGACCGCGCTGGCCGGCAACGACCTTGCGACCTTCCCCGATTTCCCCGCCGAAATCCGCGCGCCGCAGGGCACGACTTTCGGCGTGTCCGCCTTCCAGATCAATTTCGGATCGACCGCGATCGAGACGGCCGGCGACCAGCCCGACGTTCTCGTCGCCATGAACCCCGCGGCGCTGAAGACCAATGTCGGGCAATTGCGCGACGGCGGGCTGATCATCGCCGATGAAGGCGAGTTCTCCGCGCGCAACCTCGCCAAGGCCGGCTATGACGCCAGCCCGCTGGACGACGGCAGCCTAGCCCGCTGGCAGCTGGTCAGCTTTAACATCTCGCAACTGACGCTCGACGCGGTGAAGCCGTTCGGCCTTGGCAACAAGGAAGCTTTGCGCTGCAAGAATATGTGGACGCTGGGACTTGCGCTGTGGATGTTCGACCGCGACCGTCAGCCGATCGTCCAATGGCTCAAGACCAAGTTCGCCAAGGCGCCGGAACTCGCCGAAGCCAATATCGC
>JBDSZD010000364.1:0-7858 GCA_039925325.1 Sphingomicrobium sp. | reverse complement strand
GTAAAGCCCAGAGTTGCTGTCGCCCCCGTCAAGCCAACTCCCCGCGCGGCGAACCCGCTGCCGCCTCCGGTCGATGTCCGGCCGACGGCACCGGCCGCTCCACCGGCAGTCGCTCTAACGGTGCCGCCTGCTCCACCCGCACCACCCGGGCCACTCGTTCCAACGGCCAGCTTCGAACGTCCGCCGTCCACCATCCAGCCCGCGCCCCTGGCTGCCCCGGCAAACACGTCCAGCCCTTGGCCGTTGCTGACCTTGCTTGCCGCGCTGGTCGCCGCAACGGCCGCCGCGTATCATTGGCGCCGTCGAGCGCAAATCGCCCGCACCCGCGCCGCGCTGAACCTCGATCCGAAGGTCGATCTCACCGCTGGCGCTTGTTCGACCACCGGACTGTCGTTTGCCGCCCCGCCGATGTCGATCCAGGCCCGGCTCGCTTATGACTGAATCCATCCGCCTGTCGCAGCTCGTCCCGGAACGGCTCGACTCCGTCGCCGAGCAGGTTCGCGCCCGCATATGCGACAACGAGCAGGTCGCAGGGATGAAGCTCGCCTGGGATTATATCGGCAAGGAACTGGGCGAGAGCTTGCGGTCCGTGCTCGATTGCGACCTGATCGCGTTGATTGCCGGTGGCTGGGCCAAGGCGGCCGAACTCGCTGCCTTCGCCGACCCCGACAAGCATCCTCCGGGCGAGCGCTCGATTGTCGAACTGGGCGAGCATGACTTCAGCCGCGAGCTGCACCCTGTCATTGCCGTGACCATCGCTGCTTGCCCGTGCATCGAGCTGACCTTCGATTTTGGGCTGACGGCGCATGTCGGCGGAGTGCGGCTCTCGATCCTCGACGGTCACATCATTGGCGGCGATCTTGGTGAACTGTCGGCCAGTGCCCAGCTGAGCTATCAGGGAACACCGCTTCATCCGCCGAGGGAATCGACGAAAATCGCCATGCCCGGTAACTTCAGCTTCGCCGCGCCCGGCATTCGTATCCCGCGGCGGCCAGCCTGACGGTTGAGGAGGCGGGCAGGCACGGCTAGAGCCAAGCCCATGTCCACGATGTTCAAAATCTCGCTCCCCGACGGATCGGTTCGCGAAGTGCCGGAAGGCTCGACGCCCGCCGATGTCGCGGCGGCGATTGGCCCGGGCCTTGCCAAAGCGGCGCTGGCGGCGCGCGTCGACGGGGAATTGCGGGACATCATGCGCCCGTTCGATGCGGACGCGCGGCTGGAGCTGATCACCGCGCGGGATGAGAAAGATGCGCTCGAACTGATTCGCCACGACTTTGCACATGTGCTCGCGGAAGCGGTGCAAAACGTCTTTCCCGGGACGCAGATCACCTTTGGCCCGGCGACCGACGACGGCTTCTATTATGACTTCGCGCCCAGGGAGCGGCAGTTCACAGAAGAGGATCTGCCGGCGATCGAGGAGGAGATGCGCCGAATCATCGCCCGCGACGAGCCTTTGATCCGCGAAGTCTGGAAGCGCGAGGACGTCCGCGCTTTCTTCGAGCGCACCGGCGAGAGCTTCAAGGCCGAATGGGTGATGGAGCTGCCCGAGGGCGAGCCGATCACCATGTACCGGTCCGGCCAGGGCGACGACAAATGGATGGACCTGTGCCGCGGGCCGCACCTCGCCTCGACCGGCAAGCTCGACCCGCAGGCGTTCAAGCTGACGCGGGTGTCGGGCGCGTACTGGCGCGGCGACCCGGCGAACCCGATGCTAAGCCGGATCTACGGCACCGCCTGGCTGAACAAGAAGCAGCTCGATGCCTATCTCGTGCGGCTCGAGGAAGCGGCCAAGCGCGACCATCGCAAGATCGGGCAGGAGATGGACCTGTTCCACCTCCAGGCCGAGGCCCATGGCAGCGTCTTCTGGCACCCCAACGGATACATTATCTGGCGTCAGCTTGAGGCCTATATGCGCCGCAAGCTCGATGCGGCGGGCTATCAGGAGATCAAGACCCCGCAGCTGATGGACGCGCGGATGTGGGAGCAATCCGGCCATTGGGGCAAATATCGCGAGAATATGTTCGTGGTGCCCGACGAGGTGCCCAACACCGAGGAAGACGGTCCGGTCATCACCGGCGACGCGTCATGGATGGCGCTGAAACCGATGAACTGCCCGGCGCACGTCCAGGTGTTCAAGCAGGGCATCACGTCCTACCGCGACCTGCCGCTGCGCCTCGCGGAGTTCGGCTGCTGCCACCGCAACGAGCCGCACGGCGCGCTGCACGGGATCATGCGCGTGCGCCAGTTTACGCAGGACGACGCGCATATCTTTTGCCGCGAGGATCAATTGGTCGAGGAAGTGCGATTGTTCTGCGACCTCCTCGACGGCATTTACCGCGATCTCGGGTTCGACAGCTATGCGATCAAGCTCGCGCTTCGGCCCGAGAAAAGGATCGGCTCGGACGATATGTGGGACTGGGCCGAACAGGGACTGCGCGATGCGGTCGCCGCGACCGGGCGCGCGACGCCCGAGTACGGCTGGGAGGAACTGCCCGGCGAAGGCGCCTTCTACGCGCCCAAGCTCGAATTCCACCTGACCGACGCGATCGGGCGGACGTGGCAATGCGGGACGTTGCAGACCGACACGGTGCTGCCGGAGCGGCTCGACGCGGCTTACGTTGGCGAGGACGGGCAGAAGCATCGTCCCGTCATGCTCCACCGCGCGGTCCTTGGCACATTCGAGCGCTTCATCGGCATATTGATCGAGCATCATGCGGGCAGATTCCCGCTGTGGCTCGCGCCGGTGCAGGCGGTGGTTGCGACAATCGTATCCGACGCCGACGATTATGCGCGGGATGTTGCGGCGAAGCTGGGCGCGGCGGGAATTCGCGTCGACACCGACCTGCGTAACGAGAAGATCAATTACAAGGTGCGCGAGCACAGCCTGGCCAAAGTCCCGCTGCTGCTGGTCGTCGGCAAGCGCGAGGCGGACGAAGGCACCGTCGCGCTGCGGCGGTTAGGTAGTGAAGACCATCAGAGAATCATCACCCTCGATGAGGCCGTTGCTCTTTTCTCAGCAGAAATGGTTGCGCCCGACCTCCGGTAAGCAAAAGGCGCTGCGCGGACGGACCGCACAGCGCCAATGCCCCCAATCGCTCGGGTTTAGACGAAGAATTCGTAATTTTGGCTTCCGACGCCTTCGAGCGTGAAAGTGTCGTTGAACACGGTCACCAATGGGCCCGAGACGATGTCGAAATGTTCGGCCACCAACGAGAAGTCAAAGTTCTTCGGAATCCACAAATCGGCGTCGAGATTACCGCCAAGGCTTGTGTTGTTGGTCAATTCCACGTTCGGATCGAGTGCAATGTGCATGTCGACCGTGCCATCGCCGTTAAGATCATGCGAAGTGGCGTTGTCGATCCTCAATTGAGTTCCGATTGTCAGCGCGATCACGGTTCCATCCTCGAGGACGAGATTGGCGGCGCTGGCGGTAGCAAGGCTGAGTGCGAAATCCTGAATGATGTTCAGGCCAGCCGTAACGTCGAGGTCCAGCAATTCGAAATTGTTCGGATCGGTCGGGTTTGCATCGAGAATTGCCAGAGCTGGGAAAAAATTCGCCGCAAGCGCATCCACATCGAGTGTCGCGTAGAGGAAATCGTTGCTCGTGCCCGAGCCGCTTGTCTCCCCGGTGACGGAAATGTGCGGCCAGGCTACGCCGATGTTGACGATTCCGCCAAGGAGGACCCAAGGGTCCGGTGGAGAGCTCAAACTATTGATATTGAAGATGTTCATGCTTTCGTCGAAACCGAAGCTGTCGTTATAAACGTCGATCCAAAGCACTGATGCCTGAAGGGAGGCCGAGGCTCTGAAGATGAAGTCCAGGATGAAATGACCTTCGGGTCCGGTGGTGATAAAATTCCCACCAGTTCCAAGCGCAAGGAACGAGTCGACGAAGACGGTGTCCGTCGTTTTGTTGAAAGTCGTGTTGACGGTGATATCGATCGGGATGTTGGCGTCGATCTGGCCGCCCGCAAAATGAACATCGACATCGAAACCGGCCGTGATGCTAGCGCTTCCCGTAAGGAAGGTGCCGGTAATCACGTCATCGCCCAGCGTCGCCGAAAACGATTCATCCACGCCGAGAAATTCGTCGTAGTCGAAAACAAACTCGTCGCCGCTGTCCCAGATGCTCTGGTCGGTCACTACGTAATTCATCGTCGATTGATTGGTCTTATAATCGATCACGATTTCCTGGACGTAATTGCCCACCTCGGTATCGCCGTTCGAGCTTTCTGTGCTCGTCGCGGCGAAGTCGATGTCGAAATCATAATCCTGACCAACCGCGGTCGTGACGGTGAACTCTTGCATGAAGCTGTTGAGTCCGGGACCGGCGACTACAGGCCCAGCCGGAGTGATTACCGCACCGTTGGCAAAGCCCACGGTAGACCAGTTGATCGAGCTGATGTCCTCCGACCCGTCGGCATCATTCTGGGTCGCGGTGACGGTGAGGATCATTTCAGTCGATGTACTGCCCTGTACCGCCGTGACCGTGATCAACGGATCGTCGGCGACCGCGGTGATGGTGACAGTCACCTTGGCGCTGTCCTGGCCGCCGTGGCCGTCAGTCATGCAATACCAGAATTCGTCCGTGCCCGAATAATCGAGGTCGGGCGTGTACTCGATCATGTTGTTCACGATCTGGATTGTCCCGTGCGACGGACCGAAGCCATCGATAATGTGGTCGATTTGGAGAGTCTGCGCAGGCGTGTCCCCGTCGGTATCGTTGGCGAGCACGTTGATGACGACTGCAGTCGGCGTCTTCGACGGTGAATTGAGGCCCGCAGCATTATCTTCGAAGATGGTGCGCGCATCGTCGTTCGCGTCGGGTGCAAACGGAGCGGTCGTTAATAGCTTCGTCGTGCTGTTGCGCGTGCCGCCAGGGCCGCCGACGGAGTCGAGCTTGGCGCCAAAGACCATTCCGCCAAGATCATCGAGCGTGAGATCGCCGGTGCTGTTGGACAGCGTGAACTTCACTTCGAAATTGATATCGTCCTTCTTGCCGCCCGGCGTACCCCATTCCAGGCCGACGTCGAATCCCGTTTTGACCTTGCCGGCGAGCGTGGCGCCGTCGCCGAGGTCTAGGACATTGTTGTTACCGACCCGCCATTCCTTCAGCAACGGATTGGCACTGGCGACGGTCAAGCCCGGCAATTCCGCCGGGTTGATGTGGAAAAACAGCGCGCGCAAATCTCCGGTTGACGCCCGCGTGTCGATCACATCGACGGAAAACTCGATCTTGCCGGCGACTTCGGTCGCAGTGACCAGGACCCCTGGCACGCCAGGAATCGTAAAGCTCATTTGGCGCGGACAATCTGGATGTGATGGCATGATTTTTCCCCCTCTATTTAACCCATTGCTCCGCCACATGATGGCGCAACTCCACGTGGCCCGGATTCCTCCAGACCTGCGCGACTCGATACTTGGAAACCCCGACCGTTACTTAGCCGAATCGAACCGTTTCGCCAAATTAATACTTTGGTAACGACGATCACCTTGCCCGGAGTTTAGCGGTGGGCGAAGACATCTTCGTGTCAGTGGGGAGGAAGAATGGTTTTGTGCATTACCGATGCGCGTTCTGATTAGCGTAAGTCGATCGGTCCGCCGCGGGCATCTTGATCGCCGTCGATGTGGAGCGGTCACGCCACAGCGCCGCGCAAAATGTGGAGTACAGTACGCCCAACCTTTCCAACTGGCCCGCGATTGCCTAACTGCACCCTGTTCGAACCCTTTGAGGAGATTCCGCTATACGACCGCCCCTGACGCGCCGGCCGCAAACGCCGCCGCAATTTTCCGGCCCCCGCTACAACGAATTCATCCAGTCGCAGAAGGTCCGGGTGATTGACGAAAACGGGGAAAACCTGGGGGTGATGTATACGCGCGAGGCTTTCGAACAGGCGCAGGAGGTGGGACTCGACCTGGTCGAGATTTCGCCCAACGCGGACCCGCCGGTCGCCAAATTCCTCGATATCGGCCGCTTCAAATATGAAGCGCAGAAGAAGGCCAACGAGCAGCGCAAGAAGCAGAAGACGCAGGAGATCAAGGAGATCAAGATGCGTCCGAACATCGACGACCACGATTATGACACGAAGATGAAGAAGGTCTTCGAGTTCATCGACGAGGGCGACAAGGTTAAGGTGACCATGCGCTTCCGCGGCCGCGAAATGGCGCATGGGGAACTGGGCATGGCTGTCCTTCGCCGGGTCCAGGAGCAGACGGCCGAGGTCGCCAAGGTCGAGGCGCACCCGCGCATGGAAGGCCGCCAGATGTTGATGGTGCTTTCGCCGAAATAGGGATTCCTCGCTGTTGCCCGATTGCAGCAAGGCGAATTGGGTTTCGGTTAGCAACTTTTATTGCTCGAAGCGCTGGGCTAGCCCTTGCCCCATAGCGTCGAAATGGCGCAACCTCTTGGGGGATGCATGATGATGCGCAAGACCGCATGGCTCATTTCGTCCGGTTTGCTGGCCTTGGCCGCTCCGGCTTTTGCTCAGCAAACCGACACCGACCAGGGCACCGCGCAGCCTACGGACGGCGCGACCAGCGAGGCTGCGGCGGTCGACAATCGCGCGGTCGAAGCGCAGCCGGTCGATACCAGCGAAATCATTGTCACCGCGACTCGCCGCAACGAAGCGCTGTCGGACGTCCCGCTGGCCGTCAGTGCGGTGACTGCGGACACTTTGGAAAACAGCGGCGCCACCGACATCCGACAATTGTCGCAGGTGTCGCCGTCGCTGTTCGTTTCCTCCAGTTCGACTGAAGCCGGCGGCGCGTCGGCCCGCATTCGCGGGATTGGAACCGTGGGCGACAACCCCGGGCTGGAAAGCTCGGTCGGGCTGTTCATCGACGGCGTTTTCAGATCGCGCACTGCGATCGGGCTGACCGATCTTGGTGCGGTCGAGCGCATCGAGGTGCTGCGTGGGCCACAAGGCACATTGTTCGGGCGCAACACTTCGGCCGGCCTCATCTCCGTGATCACTGCCAAGCCCAAGTTTGACACCCAGATGAGCGGCCAGCTGGACATCGGCAATTACAACAGCCGGCGAGTCGAGCTGGGCGTAACCGGGCCATTATCGAGCGTACTCGCGGGCCGCGTCGACGGCGTCTATTTCAAGCGCGACGGTTTCATGAAGGACGTGGTGTCAGGCCGCCGAATCAACAATCGCGACCGCTGGCTGGTGCGCGGACAATTGCTTTTCCAGCCCCATGACGATCTGTCGATCCGGCTGATCGCCGACAAGACCAAGCGCAATGAGGAATGTTGCGTCGGATCCTATCTCCAGACCTTCGATACGGTGTCCAACGGGAGTGGCGGATTTACCCGGCAGCCGTCGACGATCGCCGCCGCGATGCGCGGAATCGGAGCCATGATCAACGAAGATACGTTCGAGCGGGAGGTCGCGCTGTCCCCGGGCCGCACCTATCGCGCGGACGTGGACGACTGGGGCATTTCAACCGAAGCGGTCCTCGACTTCGGCGGCGCGGAGCTGACCTACATCGGTGCCTATCGGGAGAACCTCTACGTTCGCGGCCAGGATTCGGATTTCAACAACCTCGACATCCTCTTCCGCAACGACGACGGCAGCGCGTCCAATCGCTTCAGAACCTTCAGCCAGGAGGCGCGGCTGCAAGGCACGGCAATGAACGGCCGACTCGATTGGCTGGTTGGTGGATATTATTCGCTCGAGCTGCTGCGCGTGCGCGACAATCTGTCGTTCGGTGCGGACGCCGACATCTTCGGGCGCGAGCTGATCCGCTCGCTCGATCCGCAGCTTGCTACCTTCCCTGGCTATAATTTGCTCAATCCCTTCGCCCGCGGTTTCGCGCTGACGCAGCTGACTCTCAATCCGGCCTTCGCTTCGGT
>JBDSZD010000363.1:0-8594 GCA_039925325.1 Sphingomicrobium sp. | reverse complement strand
TCCATTTCACGACATAGGGCGAGCGCGAAAGATAGGGGTTTCGCCGGGTGAAAGCCAACAGCAAACCCATGCCGATGGACAATGCCAGCATCGACGATCCGCCATAGGAAATGAACGGCAGGGTCATCCCCTTGGACGGCGCGATCTGCACGTTGACCGCCATGTTGATCAGCGCCTGCAGCCCGAACTGGATCACCAGCCCGGCCCCCGCGAGGATGGCGAAGCTATTGTCCTCGTCGAGCAATTTGATCAGCACGCGGGCAACGATCCCGAGATAGAGAAGCGCGATAGCGAAGCAGGCGATCAGCCCGAACTCCTCGCCAATCACCGAGAAAATATAATCGGTATGCGCTTCGGGAAGCCCGAACTTGCGGGTGCCGCCCCCCGGACCCATGCCGAACAGGCCGCCCGCCGTCAGCGTCCGCATGGCATTTTCGACCTGGAAATTGTCGCCTTCCCCGAACAGGAACCCGTCGATCCGGGTCGTCGCCACATCGTAGAAGAAATAGGCAAGCACGATGCCGACGATCGCGGCCGCGCCAAGGCCGAGGAGAATCCGGAAGTTGACGCCCGCGAGCGCAAGCATCGCCAGCCAGACGCAGGCGAAGATGATGGTCGAACCGAAATCCGGCTGCTGCATCAGCAGGATCGCAACGGTGCCGGTCAGGCCCGCCGACAAAGCGAACACCGGCAGCGACTTGTCGGTTTCGCGCAGGCTCAGCAGCCACGCCATGGCCACCACAAAGAACGGCTTGAGGAACTCGGACGGCTGAATTTGGCCAAGGCCGAAGCCGATCCAGCGCTTCGACCCGTTGACCTCCGGCCCGAGCACCGGAACGAAAATCAGCAGCACGAAAAAAAAGGCCGCACCGAACAGCGACAACCGCCGCGCCCGTTCGCGTGGCATCATCGAAATGCCGATCATCACCGGAATGCCGATCGCGATCCACAGGATCTGGCGATAGAAATAATGCAATTCGGAAAAGCGCACCGATCCACCCGAATAGCGCTCGGCAGCCGCTGGCGACGCCGCCGCGACCGCGATCAGGCCGATGCCGATGAGCACGCTGACCAGCAGCAGCAAAACCTTGTCGATCTCCCAGAACCAGCGGCCGAGCGCCGACGTGTCCGAGCGGCCGTAACGGTTCGGGTCGCCGAACGGCGCTGCCTTGAGCTTGTCTGAGATCATTCGGTTCATAATGCCCCCACAAGCTCCCGGAACCGGTCCCCGCGCTCCTCGAAGTCGCGAAACTGGTCGAACGACGCGCAGGCCGGGGAGAGTAGAACAACATCGCCGCTAAGTGAATCCCTCGCGGCATGATTCACCGCATTTTCAAGCGTTTCGCATTCCGTGACGGTGACGCCATGATCGCGGAGGAGGCGGGCGAACATCGGACCGGCCTCGCCGATGGTGTAGGCCTGCACAACATGGTCGAGGTGCTTGGCCGTATCGCCGAGCGTTTCCGCCTTCGCCTGCCCCCCGACGATCCAGCGGATACGGGGGTAAGCAGCAAGTGCGGGCGCCGCCGCCTCGGCGTTCGTTGCCTTGCTGTCGTTGACGAAGAGCGCGCCGCCCCGCTCGCGGATGCGCTCCATGCGATGCGGCAGGCCGGGGTAACTACACAGGCCAACTTCTATCTGATCGTCGGACAAACCGAGCGCGCGACCAACAGCCAGTGCGGCAGCCGCATTCTCGGCATTATGTGGACCTTTCAGAGCTGGCCAGTTCGACTGATCCGTAACTTCGTCAGCGCCAATCCCGAAAACGCGATCATGGTCCTCGAACCAGCGTTCCTCATAGTGATCGTAGGTAGGCTGAGTCTCGCGAGAGATGACTTGCGGATGTCGGTCTGTCTGCATGTCGAGCAGGCGGGCTTTGGACGCAACGTACGCTTCAAAGCTCTCATAACGATCAAGATGATCCGGCGTGATGTTAAGCAGCACCGCGACGTCGCAATCGAGGCTTTGCGTCAGGTCGATCTGGTAGCTCGACAGTTCGAGCACATAGACGCCGCCTGCGGGTAGCGGGTCCTGCGACAGGATCGGAAGCCCGATATTGCCCCCCATCGTCGTCGGCACTCCGGCGGTCTTGAGGATGTGGTGGACCAGCGCGGTGGTGGTCGATTTACCGTTGGTGCCGGTGATCCCGACCACCTTGTGCGGCGGAAGTTCGGGCCGCGCGCGCGCGAACAATTCGATGTCGCCGATGATCTCGAGGTTCGCTTCGCGGGCGCGAGCGGCGAGAGGATGCCGGTTGAGCGGAACCCCCGGTGACATGATGAGGGAGTGGAATTCGGCGAGGTCCCAATCTGTGTCCCTGCGAAGGCAGGGACCCAGGCCTGGGCTCCCGCCTTCGCGGGAGCACAGTTTCTCTCTCGCTTCGGCATTGTCGTCCCACGCCGTAACCCGCGCGCCGCTCGCAAGCAGCGCTTCGACCGTTGCCAGCCCCGACCGGGCAAGCCCGTAAACCGCATAATGTTTGCCCGCGAATGCGCGTGCCGTGATCACCGCAGTTTGAGCGTGCTGAGGCCCGCCAGCGCCAGCACGAAGCTGATGATCCAGAAGCGGATCACGATGGTCGCTTCGGACCAGCCGATATGTTCAAAATGATGGTGGATCGGCGCCATCAGGAACACGCGCTTGCCGGTTCGCTTATAGACCAGAACCTGGATGATCACCGACAAGGCCTCGACCACGAACACGCCGCCGATGATCGCCAGCACGAACTCATGGTGGGTCGCGACCGACACCGCGCCGAGCGCTCCCCCGAGCGCCAGGCTCCCGGTATCGCCCATGAACACGGCAGCGGGCGGCGCATTGAACCACAGGAAAGCGAGTCCCGCGCCGACGATCGCAAGCAACAGCACGGTGAGATCGCCGACGTGCGGGATGTAGGGAATGCCGAGATAGCCGGCGAAGCGCGCATTGCCGACCAGATACGCGATCAGCAGGAACGCCATCGACGCGATGATCACCGGCATGGTCGCCAGGCCGTCGAGCCCGTCCGTCAGGTTCACCGCATTGCCGAACGCAACGATCACGAACGCGCCGAAGACGATGTAAAAGGGCCCGAGATCGATCACCGGTCCCTGAACGAAGGGCAAATAGAGATTGCTGTTGCCCGCACCGACGATCAGCCAGGTGGCGGCCCCGGCGATCGCGAACTCCAGCGCCAGCCGCATCTTCGCCGACAGACCGGCGTGATGCGCCTTCTTGACCTTGTCGTAATCGTCGAGAAACCCGATCAGCCCGAAACCGGCGGTCACCAGCAGGCAGGCCCAGACGTAGGGGTTCTTGAGGTCCATCCACAGCAGGACCGAGACGATCATCGCCGCCAGGATCAGCAGCCCGCCCATCGTCGGTGTGCCGCGCTTGGCGAGGTGGCCTTGGGGTCCATCGTCGCGGATCGGCTGGCCCTCGCCCTGGCGGGCGCGCAGCCAGCGGATGAACCACGGGCCCATGACCAGACCGATCAGCAGTGCGGTGGCACTCGCGGCGCCCGCGCGAAAGCTGATGTAGCGGATCAGATTGAGCAGGCCGGGGAAACCCAATTGTTCGGCAAGTACGTATAGCATCAGCCGCCCCCTGCCACTCGTTCGACAAGGCGGGCAAGTCCCACCGAGTTGGAAGCCTTCACCAGCACCGCATCGCCGGGGCGAACGGCGTGGAGCAAGGCCTGTGTTGCTTCCTCGACATTGTCGGCACGCTCTACGGCCATCTCGTCGCGCAGTGCGTCGGCCAAAGGCGCCATCTCCTGCCCGATCAGGATCAAACGATCGACCCGGGCATCGCTGATGGCGGGCGCAAGGCCGGCGTGCATTACGTCGCTATGGTCGCCCAGTTCGCGCATCGGTCCGAGCACGGCGATCCGCCGCTCGGCATCCAGCTCCGCTCCAAGGCTTTTGAGGGTCGCCGCCATCGACGCGGGGTTCGCATTATAGCTCTCGTCGATCAGCAGGAACGTACCATCGCCGATCGATACCCGATGACGTTGCCCCCGCCCTTTGAGGCCGCCGAAATCCGCCAATGCGAGTCCGGCCAAGGCAACGTCGCCGCCGACCGCTTCGACCGCCGCAAGCACGGCGAGCGCGTTGGAGACCCAATGCTCACCGCGCTGCGAAATCGTGAAGGTCAATTCGCAGTCGAGCAATGCGGCGGTGAGTAAGCTTCCACCCCCTTCCGCCACCGCGTGCAGCGCGTGGACATCGGCATCGCCCTGTCCAAACGTGACGATTCGGTCGGCATGCCGGCGTGCGGCGTTGAGCAATCGGTCGCGGTGCGGGCTGTCGTTCGGGATAATCGCCACGCCGTCGCCGTTCAGTCCTTCGAAGATTTCGGCCTTGGCATCGGCGATCGACTCCTCCGAGCCAAGATTTTCAATGTGCGCGGGCGCGATCGCCGTGATTAGCGCCACGTGCGGCCGCAGAAGCCGCGTGAGCGCCGCGATCTCGCCGGCATGATTCATACCCAGCTCAAGCACCGCAAAGTCGGCGTCGCGCGGCATTCGAGCGAGGCTCAATGGAACGCCGGTATGATTGTTATAACTTTTGACCGAGCGGTGCACTTTGCCGCGGCGGCTGCGCTCAAGCGCCGCGAACAATGCTTCCTTGGTGCTCGTTTTCCCGACCGACCCAGTGACCCCAATGATCGTGGCGGTCGAGCGGGCGCGCGACGCTTTGGCCAATCCTTCTAGCGCCGCCGGGACGTCCTCGACCAGAACATGGGGACCCTCGACCGCGTGCGATACGATCGCTCCCGCCGCTCCGGACTCGAAGGCGCTGGCGACGAAGCGGTGTCCGTCGTAGACGGTGCCAGGCATGCCGATAAACAGATCGCCAGCGCGCACTTCGCGACTGTCGAAGGTGACTCCAGTGACTTCGAAATGGTCATTTGCGCAGCCGCCGGTGGCCTGTTCGATTTCCGACGAGGTCCAGAGGGGAGTATTCACGCGGCGCACTCCCGCGCAACTTGCACATCGTCGAAGGGAAGCACGCGCTTGCCCACGATCTGCCCGGTCTCGTGGCCCTTGCCGGCGAGCAGGACGATGTCGCCAACGCCGGCTAGGCGGATAGCTTCGGCAATCGCTTGGCGGCGGTCGCCGATCTCGATCGCGCCAGCGGCATTCTCCAGTATTTCGGCTCGGATCGCGGCCGGATCCTCGTTGCGCGGGTTGTCGTCGGTGACGATTACTACGTCGGACAAACGCGCGGTGACCGCCCCCATCTGTGGCCGCTTGCCCTTGTCGCGGTCGCCGCCGGCCCCGAACAGGGTAATCAGCTTGCCTTCGACATGCGGGCGCAACGCCGCGATCGCTGCTTCCAGGGCGTCGGGCGTGTGGGCATAATCGATGTAAACCGGAGCGCCGGCGCGACTGATGACCGCGCGCTCTAGGCGACCGGGCACCGGCGCCACCCGCCCCATGGCCGACAAGGTCGAAGCGAACTCGCCGCCGGTCGCCAGGACCAGTCCTGCCGCCACCAGAACATTGGCCGCCTGATAGGCTCCGATCAGCGGGAGTGACAGGCGATGCCTTTCGCCGTCATGTTCCAGCACGAGCAGCTGACCCAGCGGCGTCGGTGTCTGTTCCACTAGCCGGATGGTCTGCGCATCGGGCCCGACGGTGATGAGGTTGATTCCCCGACGCTGCACGCGCGCGATAACTTCGCCGGACTTTGCGTCGCCGGTCCACACGACTGCGGTGGCGTCGTCGGGCAGAACCGCGTCGAACAGCCGCATCTTGGCCTCGAAATAGGCCTCCATGCTGTCATGATAGTCGAGATGATCGCGGCTGAAATTGGTGAAGGCCGCAGCTTTTAGCGGCACACCTTCCGACCGGAACTGATCGAGTCCATGCGAGGAGGCTTCATAGGCGACATGGGTGATGCCCATGCGCTGGAGGCCCGCCATGTTGGACAGGAAGGTCACGATGTCGGGCGAGGTCAGGCCGGTCTTCACCTGGTCGTCGTGCGTGGTCACGCCGAGCGTCCCGATCGATGCCGCGCGGTGCCCGCCCATGCGCCAGATCTGCCGCGCCATTTCGACGGTCGAGGTCTTGCCGTTGGTCCCCGTGACGGCAACGCTGACGGGCGGATAGGGTGCGTAGAAGCGGGCGGCGAGTTGGGCGAACAGCCGCCGCGGCTCAAGATCGACGAGGTGCGGGACACCCTCAATTTCGGCCTCAGGGCCAGCGACCACGGCCACCGCGCCATGCAGAATCGCGTCCGCGATGAAGTCCTCGCCGTTGAACGTCGAGCCACGGAACGCGCCAAAGATGCTTCCTGCCGCCACCTTGCGATGGTCAATGGCAAAACCCGTGACCACGGAATCGCAAGCGACGTCCGCAAGCTCGCGGAGGCGCATTGGCTTAATGCTCCGCTTTTTCGTGAACGAAGGGCAGTACCTCGCCCATGTTCGGCTCGCGATTCCGGTCCGGACGAACCCCGAGCATCGGGGCGATCCGGCTGACGGTCTTGCTGATCACCGGCGCGACGTTCCAGCCGGCGGTGTGGAAGCCGTAGGTTTCTGCAGTTGCTTTGGGATCGTCGAGCATCGCGACGATCACATAGCGAGGTTCGTCCATCGGGAAAACGCCTGCGAATGTGGTGACCACGGCGGAGGACGAATAGCGGCCGCCGACCAGCTTCTCCGCGGTCCCGGTCTTGCCCCCGACTCGATAGCCGGGTGCATCCGCCTTCTTGCCGGTGCCTTGTGTCACCACCAGGCGGAGCAGCGCGCGCATTTTGTAGCTCGTGTCTTCCGTAAAGACCCGGCGACCCTTTGCAATCGGATGGTTGCGATCGACTTTGAGCAATGTCGCGGGGCGATAGATTCCGCCGTTGAACAGGGTCGCGTAGCCTGTGGCGAGGTGTAGCGGCGTAACCGCGATGCCATGGCCGTAGCCGACGGTCATAGTCGCGATCTCGCCCCAGTTCGCGCCCGGGGTCAGGGTGCGGCCGCGCTCCTTCAATTCGACGCCAACCGGGGCGAGGAAACCCATCTTTTCAAGAAACGCCTTCTGCCGCACACCACCAAGCTGAGCTGCGATTTGGGCGGTGCCAATGTTGGAGCTTTCCTTCATGATCTCGGCGACGGAACAGGCGCGGTTGAACGGGTGCGTATCGTTGATCGTGAACCGCCCGATCTTGAGGCCGTCGGGGCAATTGTACATCTGCCCCATCGATTTGATCACGCCCGCGTCCATCGCCATTGCGACGGTGAACGGCTTGAAGGTCGATCCAAGCTCATAGACGCTCGACGTCGCTTTGTTGAAGCGGGCGTCGTCGGTTCCCTTGCCGGCCGCGTTCGGATTGAGCTGCGGCAGCGAGGTCATCGCGAGGATCTCGCCGGTGTGAATATCCATCACAATCCCCGCCGCTCCAATCGCCGAGAAATGCGTCATTGCATCAAGCAGTTCGTGCTCGAACGCCTGTTGAAAGCGGCCTGAGATGGACAGCGCGAGCGGCTCGTCGCGGGTGGCGGGATTGGAAAGGCGATCGTCGAAGGCCAATTCCATTCCAGCGACGCCGTGCCCGTCCACGTCGGTATAGCCGATGACGTGCGCCGCGAGGCTGGTTTGCGGATAGAGGCGGTCCGGCTCACGCTGCAGCGCCAGTCCCGGCTCACCCAGCGCATTGACGGCCTCGACCAATGCTGGCGATGCCCGGCGGCGCAGGTAGAAGAACGGCTTCTTCGACTTCAGCATCGCGAAATATTGAACTTCGTCGCGCTCGGGCATGAGGCGGGCGAGTGCGCGGGCAATCTCGAGCTTGTCGCCAATCACATTTGCGGGCTGAAGTGCGATCGTCCACGCGTCGATTGTGCGCGCGAGCGGCTGGCCCTCCCGGTCGACGATGTCGCCGCGCTCGGGTACCAGATTGGTCAGTCCGATCTTGCGCCCGGCATGCTCCCCGAACGCCGCCAGATACAGGATTCGGGCGACGATCAGCGCAACGATGCCACCATAGACCAACATCCCGATCATCAAGCGTTGATGCATTACCGCCAGAATCTGGCGACGCTGGCCGACGAGGCGGAGCCGCTCGGGCCGGGGTGCGACGAGAGCGGGAGACGGCGCGTTCATTGTTTGTTGGCCGGATCCCTGGTTGTTCTGGCCGACGGGACGGACTTGCCGAGGGCAGCAAGCTTTTTCGCGGGCGCTGGCGCCAGCGGATCGACTGCTGCGGCCTTCGTGGTTCGCTTGACGGTCGGCCGGGCGGGAGCGTCAGTCACCTTCACCGGCTGGATTCGCTCCTGAACCTCAGGCGCGGTTTGCTTAAGGCTTGCGTCGTGCATCAGTGCCGCTGCGTCAGGTGCGGACGTGCTCACGCTATCACCAGACATGCCCACTGCGGAACGCGGCTGCGGGGTGGACGCAGAGGCTAGAACAACCGGCGCTTCAACGGGTGACTTGTCGATCGGAGCAGTCAGCTTCGCCAGCGCGAAGCTCCCCGCGAGAAACTGGTCGGCGCCGGGCGCGGACAAAGCGATGACCTTGGCGTTCCAGCGCTCGAGCTGGGCCAGTCGGCCGCGCGTTCCAATCTCGGTCTGCAACAGGCGTAAATCGCGTTGTGCGAGCACGATCTGGGTTTCGACGT
>JBDSZD010000362.1:0-24750 GCA_039925325.1 Sphingomicrobium sp. | reverse complement strand
ATGGGCGAGCTGCAGAAAGTCACGCTTCAGCACACCTTCGACATGCGCAGCGTGCTCCGCCCGGACCAGGCAGCCAAGTTCGATGCCGCTGTGACAAAGGCGTTGACGGCCGGCGAAAGTGAGTCTTGATCTCGCCCAATGTACTGACGGCGAACTTGCCGCACTGGCAGTCGCAGGCACCCAACGCGCGTACACCGTCCTGATGCAGCGGCATCGCGAGCCGATCTACCGCCTGGTCCGTAGCCACGTCGGCGATGCCGACGAAGCACTTGATGTGACCCAGCAAAGTTTTGTCGCCGCCTTCACCGCGCTCAAACGGTACGACAGCTCCCGGCCCTTTCGGGTGTGGCTGTCGCGGATCGCAATCAACAAATGTCACGACTGGGGCCGCCGCCGCGCTGTCCGCCGATTCTTCTCTTTCGCCGCTCCGATCGATGAGGCTCAACAGGTAGCCGATGATTCTGTCCCCGCAGACGCAGCGATTAGCGGGTCACAGGAATTGAGGGCTGCCATGCGCGCGATCGCCAGCCTGCCTGCCAACCTGAAAGAACCGCTCATTCTCCACGCAATCGAGAATCTCTCGCAGGCGGAGACCGCGCAGGCGCTTGGGATCAGTGAAAAGGCGGTCGAGACTCGTGTGTATCGCGCTCGATTGAAGCTCGCGGAACTGCTGAGGGGTTGACGTCCAACGCGCGTATTCTCGTTGATGAACCTCCCGAAATACACCCCTTCGATCGACCGCCGCGCGTTCCTCGCCGGCAGCACCGCCGTTGCTGGAAGTGCAGCTTGGTTTCCGGCTTGGGCACAGCCCGTCAGCCACGGCTTGGCCGCGAAAGGCTCCGGAACCCTCACCGGCAACGCAATCGACCTTACGGTCGCCAGGAAGCATTTCGTCGTCAATGGACGCAGTGGCCACGCGATTGCCCTCAACGGCACCATCCCCGCTCCGTTGATACGCCTGAAGGAAGGCGAGCAGGCCCGAATTGCCGTTCACAACCAACTCAACGAAGACACATCGATCCACTGGCACGGCCTGATCGTCCCGTTTCAGATGGACGGCGTGCCGGGCGTCAGTTTCCCCGGTATCAAGGCGCGCTCAACCTTCGTCTACGAATTTCCGCTCCGGCAGGCAGGCACATATTGGTATCACAGCCATAGCGGGCTTCAGGAGCAGATCGGCCATTACGGGCCAATCGTCATCGACCCCGCCGGACCGGACCCGATCCACTTCGATCGCGAGCATGTCATCGTCCTGTCGGACTGGAGCTTCATGCATCCGCACACGATCTTCACTCGGCTGAAACAGGAGGGCGGCTTCTTCAACCGCCGCAAGCTCACGCTCATGGATCGCCTGAAGGGCAAGACCAACCCGCTGACCCCGGGCGATCGGGACATGTTCAACCGCATGCGGATGGACCCGACCGACATCTCGGACGTGACCGCGGCGGCCTATCAGTTCCTCATCAACGGCCACACTGGCCAAGAGAATTGGACCGGCCTGTTCCGCCCGGGAGAACGGGTGCGCCTCAGGATCATCAATGCTGCCGCGCAGACGACCTTCAACCTGCGGATTCCCGGCCTCCCGATGACAGTCGTCGCGGCCGACGGAATCGCGGTTCGGCCTGTGGAGGTGGATGAGGTTCAGATCGGCAACGCCGAGACTTACGACGTCATCGTCCAACCGGCGGACCAGGCTTATTGCTTCGTCGCTGAGACCATTGACCGGTCGGGCATGGGGCTCGCCACGCTGGCACCGCGCACCGGCATGCGCGCGGCTGTCCCGCCGCTGCGCAAGCGGCCGACGCTCAGCATGAAGGACATGGGCATGGACATGGGCCATTCCAGCGGGGGTGGCGCGAGCAGCGCCCCCGGGGGGCACGCCGGGCACGGCATGGACGCTTCGGCCAATGGCGCGGCGGCGCCCGAAGCGGAGGCCGTGCTGGACCTTTCAGCCGACCCTGCCGCCATGCCCATGAACCATTCGAACATGGGCATGCGCGACAAGTCCAAGGTCAATTTCCCGGTTGGACCCGGCGTCGACATGATCGCGCCCATGCCCTCCAACCGTGTCGGGGATCCCGGCATAGGATTGGACAATGTCGATCACCGCGTTCTTGCTTACACCGACCTCGTATCGCTGAAGCCGCGCCAGGACCTTCGGCCGCCGACGCGGATGATCGAGATCCACCTGACCGGCAACATGGAACGGTTCATGTGGTCGATGGACGGCGAGAAGCTGTCCGATAATCCCGAGCCTTACCGCTTCGCGCGCAACGAGCGGGTGCGGATGCGGTTGATCAACGATACGATGATGACCCATCCAATGCACCTGCACGGCCATTTCTGGGAGATTGTGAACGGCCACGGCCCGCACCAGCCGCTCAAGCATACGGTGCGCGTGCTCCCGGGTGGCTACATCGACCTCGACTTGACCGCCGATGCGCCGGGCGACTGGGCGTTCCACTGCCACCTTCTCTACCACATGCACGCCGGAATGATGCGCGTGGTCAAGGTCCGGCCGCTTGAGGATGACGCGGCGTGAAGTGGCTGCTTCTGCTTGGCGCGGTGGCTCTGCCTGCGCCTGCGATTGCACAGCAACACGACCATCAGTCGCCGGCAACGGGCGAACAGGTGCAGCCGCAAGCTGACCCCCACGCCAGCCACCAAATGCCGGACGAGGCCGATCCGCACGCGGGGCATGAAATGCCGGTAGAGGCGGACGCGCACTCTGGACATCTAATGCCCGCACAGGAGACGGACCCCCACGCTGGGCATGACGCCGCTGAAGCGGTTGCGCAGCCGCCCTTGGTCCCGCCGCCGCCGGAGGCGCTCAGCGGACCTGAAAATGCTGCGGACTCTGTCTGGGGAAATGGATCGATGGCTGAGGCGCGCCGCCGCCTCGGCCGGGACCATGGCGGGATGCCTGCTGACCGGCTGCTCGTCGACCGGCTCGAGGCCAGCACGCATCGGGGCAACACCGGCTACGCAGTTGACGGCGAAGCCTGGTATGGCGGCGACATCGACAAATTGTGGCTGAAGGGCGAAAGCCAGGGTCAGTTCGGCAGCGGTTTCGAGGGCCTGGAGACGCAGGCCTTGTGGAGCCATGCAATCGGCCCCTGGTTCGATCTGCAGACCGGCGTTCGCTACGATTTTCAACGGGGACCGGATCGGGCTCACCTGGTCATCGGGGTCCAGGGCGTGGCGCCTTACCGGATCGAAGTC
Organism: Sphingomicrobium sp.; assembly: GCA_039925325.1. Taxonomy (GTDB): domain Bacteria; phylum Pseudomonadota; class Alphaproteobacteria; order Sphingomonadales; family Sphingomonadaceae; genus Sphingomicrobium. The sequence goes on along the minus strand of JBDSZD010000362.1, from coordinate 21,528 downwards.
GATGGCGCCGTCTTCATTTCCCAAAAGGGGGACGTGACGGCGAAGCTCGAGGCCGAGCATGATGTTCGTATCACCCAGAAGCTGATCCTGCAGCCACGGGCCGAGCTTGGTTTTGCCCTCCAGAAGGTACCGGAGGCTGCAATTGGATCGGGCCTGTCGGACGTGGAGCTTGGCCTTCGCCTTCGCTACCAGCTGGCACCGCAATTTGCTCCTTATGTGGGCATTTCCTGGTCCCGGGCGTTCGGCGGCACAGCGCGCATGCGGCGCTACGCGGGCGACGACCCGAGCGCGCTCAGCCTGCTCGGGGGCATTCGCTTCTGGTTCTGAAGAACAACATGTCGGAACAGGCGGCATTCATGCCACATTTGGGGCAAAGACCAGGCAACTAAGGGGGATAATTCCACGCCAGGCACGGCAATCAGCACGCAACATGATGCGAAAGGGGCGGGCGATGATTGTCGGAACGGTACGGGAAATAAAGGATCACGAATATCGCGTCGGATTGACGCCCGAGAGCGTCCAGGAATTGGCGGCCCACGGCCATCATGTGATGGTCGAAGCCGGTGCCGGCTCCGGTATCGGAGCGATCGACGAGGCATATAGCCGCGCCGGAGCGGAGATCATCGATTCGGCCCAGGAAATCTACCGCCGCGCCGAAATGATCGTGAAGGTGAAGGAGCCCCAGCCTTCGGAACGGGCCATGCTCAGGGATGGGCAGATCCTTTACACTTATCTTCATCTGGCGCCCGATCCCGAACAGACCGAAGAACTGGTCGAATCCGGAGCCGTGTGCGTCGCCTACGAAACGGTGACGGACGCCTCGGGCGGACTGCCGCTGCTCAAACCCATGAGCCAGGTCGCTGGCCGAATGTCGATCCAGGCCGGCGCCGGCGCGCTCGAGAAAGCACGCGGCGGACGGGGGGTGTTGCTCGGCGGAGTGCCCGGCGTGCAGCCGGCGAAGGTCTGCGTGATCGGTGGCGGCGTCGTTGGATTCAACGCCGCGCAGATGGCCGCAGGGCTGGGCGCTGACGTGACCATCCTCGACCGAAGCCCGGAAGCGCTGGAAAGGCTCGGCGTCTATTTCGAAGCCCGGGCCAAAACGCGCTTCTCGAACAAGGCCAATATCGCCGAATGCGTTGCCGAAGCAGACTTGGTGATCGGCGCGGTGCTCATTCCCGGCGCTGCTGCGCCGAAGCTGGTGACGGCCGACATGCTCAAGACGATGAAGACCGGGGCTGTTCTGGTCGACGTAGCGATCGACCAGGGCGGCTGCTTCGAGACGAGCCACGCCACGACGCACTCCGATCCGACCTACATCGTCGAGGGCATTGTGCATTATTGCGTCGCCAATATGCCCGGCGCAGTCGCACGCACCAGTACGTACGCACTGAACAACGTGACGCTTCCGCACGCACTGCGGATCGCCAACAAGGGATGGAAGAGCGCGCTGCGGTCGGATCCTCATCTGCTCGCGGGGCTCAACGTATGCGGCGGCAAGATCACGCATGCCGCGGTCGCGCGGGATCTCGGCAAGGAATATTGCCCGGCCGATGCACTCGTTCACTGATGAACCGCGCTCCGAAAAGGATGGCCGAAAAGCGGCGCTCGTGGGAAAGAATGATTCCCTAATGCCCGCACATACTGGTATTGGCCTTGTCAGACGGCCTTGCCAGACCAAATGCACCATCCGGACCGGTAGCTAGAGGCTCCGGTATGCCTCGTCCTCGCGTTCCAGCAAGCCCATTCCGCTACTTCAACTCATCACCCGAAGTGATCCGCCTCGTGGTGATGATGTACGTAAAGCCCAATGGCGAGATGGTGTATCTCTGGAGGGCTGTCGATCATGAAGGCGAGATCCTCGAGAGCTTCGTTACGAAAACACGAGACAAGGGCGCTGCACTGGCCTTCATGAAGAAGGCGCGGAAGGAATATGGTTGTCCGGAGAAGATCGTGACCGACGGTCTTCGCTCGTACGGCGCAGCGATGACCGAACTCGGCAATTCCCAGAGGCAGCAGATTGGGCGCTGGGCCAACAGCCGTGCCGAGAATTCGCATCTTCCGTTCCGAAGACGAGAGCGGGCAATGCTCCGATTTCGACAAATGAAGACGCTGCAAAAGTTCAGCTCAATCTACGCCCAGGTTCTCAACCACTTCAACCAGGAACGTCACCTCGTCGACCGTCAGACTTACAAGCAACGCCGCTCGGCCGCATTGGCCGAGTTGCAGATCGTCATGAGCTGAGATCCCCGCCTCAAAGCCATACGTCCGCCAATCTGAGAAAGCTGCGCGTTAGTCTGAAGTCTGACAGCGCCGTTTTCGCCCGTGATCAGCGCTTCGCTGCGTCGCTCGATCAGGAGGAGCGCCAGGAGCTTGGGCGCTTGCTGCACATGTTGGCCTCTGTCTGCGACATGTCGCCCGGTCCGAATAGGTACAGCACATAACAGTTATTGACAGAAACAAATCTCGGTGCGAGTTTCTGGTCTCACGGGGTGACAACAACCCTGCGGGGAGGATGGCATGGCTGAAGTTCAATCGCGTTCGTGCGTGCGTTTTGCCTGTGGGGTCGCGGGGCTTCTGTCGGCGGTGACTTTCCCGTCGGTAGTTTTCGCGCAGGAGGTTCAGCCGCCTGTTGCCCCTCTTAAACAAGATGAGACCGCTGCCCAGGCGGAGGAAAAGGATCCTCAGGAAATCATCGTGACGGCGCGGCGTCGCGCGGAGCGGCTTCAGGACACGCCCGTCGCCATCACCGCCTTCAGCGCGCAGGTGTTGGAGGATCGTCAGATCCAGCAGACGCAGGACTTGGAGCGGGTCACCCCCAGCTTGCAGTTCAAACCCGCAGGTCAGTTGTCGGGCAACAACGCGTCCTCTGTGGTCTTTATCCGTGGCGTCGGACAGGTCGATCCTACCGCTGCAGTTGACCCGGGCGTCGGCATCTATCTTGACGAAGTGTACCTCGGCCGTGCTGTCGGTGGGGCGATCGATTTCGGCGATATTGCCGGGGTGGAGGTGCTTCGCGGGCCTCAGGGCACACTTTTTGGACGCAACACTATCGGCGGTGCAATCCTCGTCCGGACTCAGCAGCCTGTACTCGGCGAATGGAGCGGACGCGGGCGGTTGCGCGTCGGCGCCGACGATCTGCGCGAAGGTTTTGCGGCGCTGAACGTGCCGATCTCCGACACTCTTGCCGCGCGCGTCTCCGCTGGGTTTCGCAAGCGCGATGGTTATGTCACTCGGGCGTTCGATGGCCTTGATCTCGGCAACGACAACAGCCGGTCGTTCAATGCCTCGTTGAAGTGGGAGCCATCGCAGGTCTTCGACCTTTTCGTCCGTGGTGATTACAGCAAGCGCAAGGAGAACGGGGCGCCGTTCGTCTTTGCCGGCATCAACGAACGGGCACCAGTTGCTGCGATCGCCAGTGTCGGCGCAGGCTGCCCTGGCGCTACGATTCCATTTGCGCCGTTGCGGCCGGGCGACCCGCGCTTCGGTGCCCCCAACGTTCCGATGATCAACGATGTACGCTGTGCGAACGACTTCCAGCTTCGCGGTCCGTTCGTGAATGGCGGTACAGCCGATGTTCGCAGCGATTCGGAGGTCTGGGGTACCGCTGCGACTGCCAACGTCAGACTGAGCGATCTGGCTGCGGTGAAATTGATTACTGCTTATCGCAATACCAGCTCGCGCGGTATTCGGGATGCGGACAACACTCCGCTGCTTTTGATCACGACCGATGTCGGCGCAGAATCGAAGCAGTTCAGCCAGGAAGCGCAGCTTCAGCTGGAACGCGGCATGTGGAGTGCGATCCTCGGCGGATATTACTTCAACGAGGTCACCAATGAGCGGGCAACCGTGCCGCTTGCCTTCCCGCCTTCGCCGCCCGTCATAGGATCGATTCTCGCCGGTAGACCGGGATCACGCGATCTTCAGGTATCGCGGCTGAAGACGCAGTCGCTCGCCGCTTTCGGCCAGGTCAGCGTCAAACCAGCGGAGGGGCTCGAGATCAGTGGAGGGCTCCGCTATACAACTGATCGTAAGAGATTGCAGGGTACCGTCCTTAACCTGTTCCCGGCGACTCTTCCGGACCCGGACCCGCTGCCAACCAAAGCAACGTCGGAGGGTGGGCCGCTGTTCATCTTCAATCGTCCGTTCAAACGGACGTTCAATGCTTTGACCGGGTCGGCGACGGCCCAGTACCGCTGGAACCCGTGGATCAGTACTTACGCGTCGTACGCGCGCAGTTTCAAATCTGGCGGATTCAACACCCGGTACAATGCGCCGCCCGCTGGCAACCTACCCGTACCCTTCGATAAGGAGCAGGTCACAAGCTATGAGGTCGGCGCAAAAACCAACGTCGGTCCGCTGCGCTTCAACCTCGCAGCGTTTCAAGCCAATTACGACGACATCCAGTTGATCTTCCGTCAGGGCGTTGTGCCCTTGCTTTTTAACGCGGGTAAGGCGCGTATCCGGGGGCTGGAACTGGAGGCCAGTTATCGGGCAGGGGGCCTCACAGTCGATGCTGGGCTCAGTCTGCTGAATGACGACATCCGGAGCGTTACACTGATCCCAGGGGCAACGGCGACGGTTGCTCCCGGCGACGATCTGCCGCTTACGCCGGAACAGCAGGCGAACTTCGGTATTGCTTATAAAATCGACCTAGGCAGCGGCAGGACGCTTACTCCACGCTTCGACGGTAGCTATACGTCCAAGGTCACCTTCATTACGGGCAGCATTCCGCTGATTGAGGAGGATGGCTATTTTGTCGGCAATGGATCGCTCAACTTAAAGCTGAACGAGCGCCTGGAAATCACCGCCGGCGTCAACAACATCTTCGATGAGCGCTACCTTATTCAAGGCAATGCGTCGCTTGCAACCTTGGGCTATGCCGAGCGAATGTATGCGCGACCGCGTAACTGGTATCTACAACTGTCAGGACGTTTTTAAGCCAAAAGGGTGGACCGCGCCGCAGGTGACGCGGCCCCGCCCGCACTTATCCGATGTCGCCCCAGACGGAACGCGCGACGTCGATCACGAGCCGCAGCTTCGCGGCCTGCTGCTCCACAGCAATGTCGTTGCCGTGCACGGTCGATGAGAAGCCGCACTGCGGAGATAGCGCCATCTGATCCAGCGGCATGTACTTGGCAGCTTCGTCAATGCGACGGCGGACGTTATCGGGTGATTCCAGGTCACCGAGTTTGGTGGTGACCAGCCCGAGCACGACGGTCTTACCCTTCGGCACATACCGCAACGGAGCGAAGTCGCCGGATCGCGGATCGTCATACTCAAGGAAATATCCGTCGACGTTCAACGCGTTGAACAGCACTTCCGCAACTGGTTCGTAGCCACCTTCGGCAGCCCAGGAGGAGCGGAAATTGCCGCGGCACAAATGGACACACACCGTCATGTCGTTGGGTTTGTCGCGGATCGACTGGTTGATGATGTCTGCATAAAGGCGCGGAAGCGCGTCGGGGTCCATGCCGCGCTTGCGGGCATTCTCCCGCTGAGTCTCATCGCACAGATAAGCGAGGTTGGTGTCGTCGAGCTGCAGGTAGCGACAGCCAGCGTCCGCCAAACTTGCGATCTCTGCGCGGTAGGCGGCTGCGAGATCCGCGTAGAAATCGTCGAGGTTGGGATAGGCGGTGGAGTCGATCGCCTCACGGCCGCCACGGAAGTGCAGCATGGTGGGCGAAGGGATCGTGACTTTCGGCGTCTTCGTCGTGCAGCTTGCAAGAAACTCATAGTCGCGACGCTGGATGTCGCGGGCGTGGCTGATCTTGCCCGTGATCTTCATGACCGGCGGCGCATATTCCAGCTCCTTGCCGCCATGCTGGTGAAACTTGACCTGCGTCCCGCCGGCTTCCGTTACCCCGTCGAGTTGCAGCAGGAAGTCGGTGTGGAAATAGGTGCGGCGGAACTCGCCGTCGGTGATTCCCTGCAAGCCCAGATCTTCCTGGAAGCGGACAACGTCGCGGATCGCTTCATCTTCGACACCACGCAGGATTTCAGCGTCGATGCTGCGCTCACGATACGCGGTTCGTGCGTCGAGCAGCGCCTTGGGCCGGAGGAAACTTCCGACATGATCGGCACGGAATGGCGGCGTCGGCATCTTTGGACTCTCCTGCGAAATATTTGTATGTAGTACGTACAAATACGCGAGTCCGCTTAACAGCTTGCAAGGGGAGAGTGCAATGACCTGGGTGCCGAACCGTTGGTATGTCGCGGCGTGGGATTCGGAGGTGGATCGCGCGCCCATCGCGCGCACCATATGTGGTAAGCCGGTGGTGCTTTATCGCAAGCTTGACCGCACCGTCGTCGCGCTTCGCGATGCCTGTCCGCACCGGCTGCTGCCGTTGTCCATGGGGTTCAAGGAAGGCGACTCGATTCGGTGTCGCTACCACGGTCTTCTGGTCGGCCCGGACGGAGCGGCGCAGGAAATGCCGATCAAGTCCGAGCGCGTACCCAAGGTCATTTGCGCGCAGGTTTATCGAGTGGTGGAACGGCATCGGTTCGTGTGGGTGTGGATTGGGGATCCGGAGCGGGCGGATGAGGCGCTGGTGCCTGACTTCTGGCCGTGTAGCGCTGCCGGATGGACGTTCGATGGCGGGTACAATCACATCGCCTGCGATTACCGCTTGGTGATCGACAACCTTATGGATCTCAGTCACGAAACCTACGTACACCAGGGCTCAATCGGGCAGCATGAGATCCTCGACTCGCCCATCGAGACCAAGGTCGACAATGACCAGGTATTCGTGAGCCGGTGGATGGCCGGCATTGATCCGCCGCCTTTCTGGCGCGACGCGTTGCGCTCCAGCGGAGCAGTCGACCGCTGGCAAATCTGCCAGTTTGTCGCGCCTTCATCGGTCCTGATCGACGTCGGAGTTGCGCCCGTGGAGGCGAACGCGTCTTTTGAATCTCACGACAGCGGAGTGCGCGGCTTCGTGATCGACGCCATGACTCCGGAGACGGAGCGAACGACCCATTACTTCTGGGGCATGGCGCGCAACTTCGATATCAACGATGCGGGATTCACCGCCCGCTTCAAGGCGCAGCAGGGCCAGGTGTTCGATGAGGATGTTGAAGTGCTCGAAGCACAGCAGAAGGCGATCGACATGAACCCCGACCTCCGGCTACGCGGCTTTTCCATCGATGAGGGCAGCGCCCGTGCTCGCCAGATTATCACCAGACTCTCGTCGGCGGAGGGAGCGGTTGCCGGATAGTGGCGGTCCTTCAGATCTCGATTCGATCCTCGGGCTACGTATCCGCCGCGCGCATGGTGCGGTTCAGCGCCACTTTGCCGAGCAGTTTGCGGACCTCGGACTGACGCAAAAGCAGATTTCGGTTCTTTGGCTTATCGGCGACCGGCCAGGCGCCGCTCAGACGGATCTCGCCCGTGCACTCGATATGGATCGTGCGACAACCATGGCGCTGGTCCATGCGCTAGAAAAACGCAGGTTGCTTCACCGGACACCGTCGCAATCGGACCGCCGTCGCATTGCATTCAAGCTGACGTCAGAGGGTTCACGGCTGCTTATGCGAGGAAAGGCGGCCATCGGCGAACATGAAGCATGGCTAACTCGCCGTTTCTCAAGGCAGGAGCTGGCGCAACTCGAGCGGCTTCTCGAGCGCATCTACGCTTAACCTAATTGTTGCCTTCCATAACAAAGGTCCGCACAACGGACGGCCAAGAGGAGAGGAAAATGGTAACCGATCCGCGCGCCGCGATTCAGACCCGGCCGATGTCCCGATTCCAGTGGGGAGTTGTGGCGACGATGGTCGGATTGAACGCACTCGACGGCTTTGATGTGCTGTCCATCAGTTTCGCTTCTCCGGGCATTGCAAAAGAATGGGGAATCGACCGCGCCGCACTAGGCGTGGTACTCTCGATGGAGCTGATCGGAATGGCGGCCGGGTCGCTGCTATTGGGTGGACTGGCGGATCGGCTTGGCCGGCGCGGCACCATCCTCATCTGCCTTGTGCTGATGGCCAGCGGCATGCTCGGCGCTGCAACCGCGCACTCAATTGCCATTTTGTCGGCCTGGCGCGTGCTGACCGGCCTTGGTATCGGCGGCATGCTAGCCTCGACCAACGCTGCCGTGGCGGAGGCGGCGAACGACCAACGCCGCTCATTGGCAGTCGTGCTGATGGCGGCGGGTTATCCGATTGGAACAATCATTGGTGGGACGATCTCCGCAGTGCTCCTCGCCCATTTCGATTGGCGGGCGGTATTTGTCTTCGGCGCCCTAGTCACCGTCGCCTTCATACCGGTGGTTCTGCTGTTTGCGCCGGAGTCCATTGCCTTCCTGATGCATCGCCGTCCCGCCAATGCGCTGCAGCGGGTGAACGACGTGCTCCGTCGGATGAGGCATGCGGCGGTAGACGAGTTGCCGCCCGCGACCGATGAGCCCGCCAGGGTGCCAGCGTCGGCCCTATTCTCGACTAAGCTCGCGCGGCCGACTTTTCTCCTGACCTTGGCCTATCTTGCTCACATCATGACCTTCTACTTCATCCTGAAGTGGATCCCGAAGATCGTCACGGACATGGGTTTTGAGCCATCTGCGGCTGCCGGCGTCCTCGTGTGGGCCAGCATCGGTGGTGCCGCCGGCTCGCTGCTTCTGGGGTTATTGACGTCGCGGCTGCCGCTGCTCGGACTGACGATAGTTGCGATGGCTGTGTCTGCGGCCCTCGTCGTCCTGTTCGGACACGAACAGAGTAGCCTTGGACAGTTGTCGTTGGTCGCGGCACTGGCTGGCTTTGCGACCAACGCTGGGGTGGTCGGCCTTTATGCATTGATCGCGCAGAGCTTTCCTACCGGTGTGAGAGCGACGGCGACGGGCGTCGTGATCGGGGTCGGAAGAGGTGGGTCCGCTCTTGCGCCCGCGCTCGCCGGGTTCCTATTTGCCGCCGGTCACGGGCTCCAAACCGTCGCAATCCTGATGGCACTGGGTTCCGTTGTGGCAGGCCTCGCGCTTTTGGGGATGCGCGATTGGCAGCGCGCCGAAAAGCTTCGGGTATAGCGGCTTGCAGGTTGCGGCTATATGCTATAGCTTATAACTAAATGGAGAGATGAACATGGCTGCGATCACACTGCCGGAACCCGGCGCTGCCACCTTCACGCGTAAAAATCCAGTGACCGGCGCGGAGGCGACCATTGCCAAGGCATTCACCGTCGCCGACGCCAACGAAGCGGTAGAAGCTGCCGCACGTGCCTTTTCTGTTTGGTCGGCATTGGGTCCTAACGCGCGACGTGCGATGCTGAACAAGGCCGCGACCGCTCTTGAAGCCAAGGCAGACCAGTTCGTCGAAGCCATGATGGGGGAGATTGGCGCCACCGAAGGCTGGGCGCGTTTCAACCTGATGCTTGCGGCCGGGATGGTTCGCGAAGCAGCCGCGCTAACGACCCAGATCAGCGGCGAGGTCATTCCTTCCGACAAGCCCGGTTGCATCGCGATGGCGCTGCGTGAGCCAGTCGGCGTGATGCTCGGCATTGCGCCGTGGAATGCACCGATAATTCTCGGGGTGCGTGCGGTCGCCGTGCCACTCGCCTGCGGTAATACGGTCGTGCTGAAGGCAAGCGAGCAGTGCCCGCGCACCCATAGTCTTATCGCAGAGTCCTTCGCAGAGGCGGGCCTACCTGAGGGTGCCGTCAGCATCGTTACCAACGCTCCAAAGGACGCGGCGGAAATCGTTGGCGCCCTTATTGATAACCCGCATGTCCGCCGCATCAACTTCACGGGATCGACCGGTGTTGGCCGCATCATCGCCAAGCGCGCAGCAGAGCATCTCAAGCCCGTGCTGCTGGAGCTTGGCGGCAAAGCGCCGTTCATCGTGCTCGAGGACGCCGACCTTGGCGAAGCCGTCAAGGCTGCCGCGTTTGGCGCCTTCATGAACCAGGGCCAGATCTGCATGTCGACCGAGCGGATCATTGTCGTCGACGCGGTTGCAGATGTCTTTGTCGAGAAGTTCGCCGAAAAAGCGCGGTCCATGGCGGTTGGCGACCCGCGAGAGGGCAAGACTCCGCTCGGCGCGGTCGTCGATCAGTCCACGGTCGAATGCGTGAAGAGCTTGATCGAAGATGCGCTCGGTCACGGCGCGCGCAAGCTGGTCGGCGGCGATTCCAATGGCGTGCTGATGCCCGCGCACGTGATCGACGGGGTGACCCCGGATATGCGCCTCTTCCGCGACGAGAGCTTCGGTCCCGTAGTGGGGATCACACGCGCTCGCAACGAGGCGCATGCAATCGAGCTTGCGAACGACACGGAATATGGCCTTTCCGCCGCCGTCTTTACCCGCGACACCGCGCGCGGACTTCGGGTCGCCAAACAGATCAAATCCGGCATCTGCCATGTCAACGGACCCACGGTGCACGACGAAGCACAGATGCCGTTCGGCGGCGTCAAGGCATCGGGGTACGGCCGCTTCGGCGGCAAAGCCGGCATCGACGCCTTTACGGAACTGCGCTGGATTACGATCGAGACCCAGCCCGGCCATTATCCGATCTGAGCCGAGGATCGTGTTGCGAGACGTTGGAAGGGCCATCACGGCCGCCGTGTTGGGTGCGGCCTTGGCGGCCAGCGCAATGGCTGTTGGCCAGTCCGCTCCGGCACCTGCTCTGACCTATGTATTCTCCGCGCGGATCGATGTTGCCGCGCCGATGGAGCAGGGTGCGATCGATGGTGGCCAGAAGCGCTTTATCCCGATCACTGGTGGCAAGATCACCGGCCCTCGGCTCACCGGCGAAGTCATAAGCGGCGGCGGCGATTGGCAGACCATCTATCCTGGCGGTCTCACCAAGCTGCACGCTCAATATTTTCTGAAAGCGTCGGACGGTTCGGTGATCGGAATTACCAATGATGGGGTGCGGGTCGCTAGCACGGAGGTCACGCAGCAGATCGCCCGAGGCGAACCGGTCGATCCGGGAAGCTATTACTTCCGTTCGACACCCGTGTTTGATCCCCCGCCTGGGGCGCACGCGTGGCTCCGCACCAGGGCCTTCGTCGGCCGTGGCATCCGCCGCCCAGATCATGTGGTGGTTGATTTCTACATCGTTGAATAAGCGCGCTTTGGCGGCGCGGTGAAAGGACAAGAGTATGACCGAGACATCCACCAACGGCGTTGCGGCGTATGACGTCGAAGCTGGCATCGCCTGGGTGCGCTTCAATCGCCCGGAAAAGCGCAATGCCATGAGCCCCACCCTCAATCGCGACATGATGGAAGTGCTCGACGCACTCGAGTTTCGCGACGATGTCGGTGTGCTAGTGTTGAGCGGCGAAGGGTCGGCCTGGTGCGCGGGTATGGATCTGAAGGAATATTTCCGGGAGACCGAGGCACAGGGCCTTGGCGCGAGCCGCAAGGCGCAGCGCGAAAGCTATGGCTGGTGGCGGCGCTTGCGCTGGTACCAGAAGCCGACAATCGCCATGGTTAACGGCTGGTGTTTCGGCGGTGGCTATGGCCCGCTGTTCGCCTGCGATCTCGCCTTTGCTGCGGACGAAGCCAAGTTCGGCCTGTCCGAGATCAACTGGGGAATCCTGCCCGGCGGCGGGGCGACGAAGATCGCGGTCGAGCTAATGCCATTCCGCAAGGCGATGTACCACGCGATGATGGGCGAAAATATCGACGGCAAGACGGCCGCTGACTGGGGACTGGTCAACGAATCGCTCCCGTTAGATCAGCTGCAAGCGCGCGTCATCGAGGTGGCGAATGTGCTGCTCCAGAAGAATCCGGTCGCGCTGAAGGCGACCAAGGATGCGATCCGTCGCGTGTCTGAGATGACCTACGAAAATGCCGAGGACTATCTTGTTCGAGCCCAAGAGGCCGCGAACTCGTTCGACAATGAGGGGCGCAAGGAAGGCATTCGTCAATTCATTGACGAGAAGTCCTATAAGCCCGGAATCGGCGCGTATGACAAGGACCGGGCCAAGGCTTGAAGTGAACAGCTTGGGGAAGTCAGCATGGTCGATCTGTCTCGCCTGATCACGCCGCGGTCGGTGGCTATCGTCGGCGCATCGCCGACCCTGGGAGCGCTGGGGAACAATGTCCTTAGGAACCTGGAACGGCATGGCTATTCCGGTGCCGTCCATCTCATCAACCCGAAGCGTGACCAGATCGACGGTCGGCCTTGCCTGAAGTCCATCGCCGAGCTGCCTTTCGGAGTGGATGCGGCGGTGCTGGCGATCCCGGGGCCCGCCGTGCTCGATGCCGTTCGCGCCCTTGCCGCACGGGGCGTCGGGTCGGCGATCATTTTTTCCGCGGGCTTTGCCGAGGGAGGCGAGGGGGGTTTCGCTGCCCAGGCCGAGGTTGCCCGTATCGCAGCCGACAACGGCATGATCGTTGTGGGTCCCAACTGTCTTGGCCTCGTCAACTATGCTGCGGGCGTACCGCTGACCTTTGTCGAGGCGCCTGTGCTCGATCTGGCGGGCAAGCCCGCGGTCGGGATCGTTAGTCAGTCGGGAGCCATGGCAGTTGTGCTCGGGACGACGCTGATGGCGAAAGATCTTGGTATTACGCTCTCGGTTTCGACAGGGAACGAGGCGGCAAGCGGCGTCGAGGATTATGTCGAACATCTGATCGCGGACCCGGCCACGCCGGTGATCGGCATGATTGTCGAGCAGTTCCGCAAACCGGCACGTTTCCTCGCCTTGGCGGCGCAGGCGCGTGAGGCGGGGAAGACGATCGTCCTGCTACACCCCGGCACTTCCAGCGCCGCTCGGGAGTCGGCCGCAACGCACACAGGGGCCATGGCCGGCGACTGGCAGCTCATGCGCACCAAGGTCGAGCGCGAAGGCGTGGTCCTGGTTGACAGCCTTGAGGCACTCGGCGACGTAATGGAGCTGGTTGCCCGAGCTAAGCCAGTCCACGAGGGCGGCACCGCCGTCCTGACCGAATCCGGCGCCTTTAAGGCGCTGACACTCGACCTTGCGGAGCAGATCGGACTCGACCTGCCGCCGACGCAAGGAGACACAGAATCCGCCCTACGATCGGCCATTCCCGACTTCATCCCGGTGTCCAATCCGATGGATTTGACCGCGCAGGCTCTCGTGGACTCAGATCTGTACCGCCGGACCCTTGAACCTTTGCTCGCCGATGACCGCTACGCCGCCCTGGTGCTCGGTATCATTCAGACGGACGAGGCGACCAGCTCGCGCAAGTTCCCGCCAATCATCGATGCGATGAAAGTTCTGGCGCCGGATAAGCCTGTGATCTTCGCCGGTCTGGACGAAGGCGCTGCCGTTCCACACTCGTACATTGCAGAGCTCCGCCAAATCGGCGTGCCCTATTTCCCGACCCCTGATAGAGCCTTCCGTGCGCTCCGCCACCTCGCGCGGCGGGCAGAACACGATTCCTCGACTTCAACAGCCGAGCCGATCGCCCTCAGCCTCCCAAGCGGCGTAATTCCAGAATATCGCGCAAAGGCGCTGCTCGGCCCGGCAGGCATTTCGTTCCCCCGCGGCGGCTTCGCGGCCAACTCTGAGGAGGCAAAAGCTGTTGCTGCGGACATCGGTTACCCGGTGGTCCTGAAGGCCCAGTCAGCTCAACTTAGCCACAAAAGCGACGCCGGCGGTGTCATCGTCAATATAGGCGATGAGGCGGCGCTTGAGGCGGCCTGGCAGAAGCTGTTCGCAAGCGTCGCGGCGTACGATCGCGGCATCAACCTCGATGGAGCTTTGGTCGAGGTCATGGGCGATCGCGGCACCGAGCTTATAGTCGGAGCGCGCAACGATCCCGAGTGGGGACCGGTCCTGCTGGTCGGCTTTGGCGGGGTAACCGCTGAGTTGCTTCACGACGTCCGTCTGCTGGCCTGCGATCTGGTCCACGAAGCCATTGTTGCGGAGCTTCGGTCTCTGAAGCAAGGCGCGCTGCTCGACGGCTATCGAGGCTCCCCGGCGCTCGACGTCGATGCGGCTGCACAAATGATCGGAACGCTTGGGCGCGTGCTGATCGGCACCCCGTCGATCCGGGAGGTGGATCTCAACCCACTGGTCGTTTACCCGAAGGGCAAGGGTGCATTAGCTCTGGACGCATTAATTCTGGCCGACTGAGGCGCTACGCGTCGCCGTTCTCGTCAGTCTCGGCGGGTGGGCTGCGGCGTTCGATCCGGCCTAAAAGATCGAGCAAAGTGGCCCGCTCCTTTGCAGTCATGTCGGAAAGCATTCCGCGCTCATGCTGTTCGATCCGGCTCACTGCCTCGGCCAGCAATACATGGCCTTGGGCAGTCGCGCTGAGGGAGAAGGCGCGCCGATCGTTCGCATCAACAGCGCGGTCAATCAGGCCCTTGTCGACCAACTCGTTGATTAGCGACACCATGTTGGCACGCTTTATATTCAGTGTTCGGCCGACTGTGCCTTGGTTGATGCCGGGGTTGGTCACCACGGTCGACAGCACTGCAAAGGGTACCTGGCGGAGGCCGGTGCCTTCCATGGCTGTGGTAAAATCTGCAGAAAAGGCACTCCAGGCGCGCCTAAGGTGATACCCCACCAACGGCGCCAGTGCGCCGACACTCACTTGATCACGTGACATTCAAGCCCTGCAAGCCACGTTTGCGGGGCCGCGTCAATCGGGCGCTAAGAGCGTGCCGGTAGCTCTTCAGGCCAGTAGAGGCGCATCGGATTGTCCACCAGCAATTTGCGCTGCAGCTCCGCCGTTCGTGCGAGCCGAGGCAGCACGTCGACCAATTGGCCATCGTCCGGAATGCGGTGTTCCATGTTCGGGTGTGGCCAGTCCGTGCCCCACAGGACGCGGTCAGGGTAGCTCTCAACGATCGGGCGGATCACCTCGACGAAGTCGTCGAACGGCGGCCCTTGAATGGACAAACGCTCGGCACCGGAAATCTTGGTCCAGATGGTCGGGTGGCTGTCCAGCAGTTGGCGAAAGGCCGAAATGTCTGCACCGTCAGGACCCTGACCGATGTCGGGACGACCGAGATGATCGACGACAGCGATCGTTGGAATTGCTTCAACGAAGGGCGTGAGCTCCTGGAGCAAATCGGCTTCGAAATAGACGACCACATGCCAGCCAAGCGGCGCAATCCGCTGCGCAATGTCCAGGAACTTGTCCTTGGGCGCGTCATCGACCAGCCGCTTCAGGAAGTTGAAACGCACCCCGCGGATGCCACCGTCATGTAGCACCTTCAGCTCGTCATCGGAGATTGCCGGATCAACGACGGCAACCCCGCGCGCTGTGCCATTCGACTTGGCAATGCCGGCCAACGTCGCGCGGTTGTCCGTGCCGTGGCAGCTTGCCTGGACAATCACGTTGCGGGAAAAACCGAGGCGTTCCCGTAGCGCGAACAACATCTCCGGAGTGGCATCCTCCGGCCGATATTTGGCCTTGGGGCTGAATGGATATTCAGCCTCTGGCCCGAACACGTGGACGTGTGCATCGACGGCGCCGGGCGGCGGCGTCCAGCCAGGCTTGGCAGGTTGGTCGACCCACGACTTCGTGCGGCTCAAGCGAATACCACTCCATCCATCAATTTGCGCGCGGTCCGAAGCAAGCCGGCACTGACGACCTCGCCGCGCTCGTCGGTCTCAAGCACACAACTCATCTCGCCGGTCGGGTGCTCGACCGAGAGGGTCTTACGGCGTCCATCAGGAATGCTGGCTACCTCAGCTGCAGGTGAGCCAGAAACGAGGCAGGCGGTGGCCACGCTCACCGCACCAAGGACGCCGATGGACGCATGCGCCCGGGTTGGAATGAAGCTACGCACGGTGATCGCGCCGCCTCTGCGGGGCGGCGCCACGAGCATCATCTTTGGAACAGAGAGCTCCGCGACGTCGCCCAAGTTCATCATCGGCCCCGCCTTAAGCCTGATCGCTTCGATCCGGGCCTTAAGCTCGGATGCATTGTTGAGCGTTTCCCGGTCTTCATAACCGGTCGCGCCGACATCGCTCGCCTGCAGCACGATGCACGGCATGCCGTTGTCGATAAGGGTGCAGGCAACGCCCTCGATCACATCGACGGCATTTCCCGTCGGCAGCAGAGCGCCGCAACTGCTACCGGCAGTTTCGCGGAACTCCAGCGGCACTGCGGCCGCGGTACCAGGCACGCCGTCAATGCTCGCATTGCCCTCATAGGTCACCGTGCAATCCGGCGTCTGAACCGTCGCGACTGCGATCTGGCCAGTGTTCTCCATGGCGATGGTGACCCGTGTTTCGCCGTCTTCGGCGCGGATCAGACCACGCTCGATACCGAACGGAGCGACAGCAGCCAGCATGTTTCCGCAGTTCTGCTTGTCGGTGACAATCGCTTCATCCACGAACACTTGCAGGAAGAGATAGTCCAGATCGACGCCGTCGCGCTTTGACCGAGACACGATCGCGACCTTGGACGTCAGTGGGTCTGCCCCCCCCAGACCGTCGATCTGGCGCGGGTCGGGCGAGCCCATGATGCGGAGCAGCACCGCATCACGGGCGGCCTGATCCGATGGCAAGTGTTCCTTGAGGAAGAATCCACCTTTCGACGTACCCCCGCGCATCCACATGACGCAAATGCCGTCAGACATAGCGCAGGCCCATCGCCTCCAGCTTGCCCCGCATATCGTATATGTCGAGGCCGAGCTCGCCGCCAGCGAGCCGTTTACGCTTACTCTCTTCCGCAGCCTCACGGGCGGTGGCCTTGTCGGCTACTGCAGCAGCTTCGTGCAGTTTAACGACGCACACGCCGTCATCGTCAGCGACGATCACGTCGCCGGCGGCGATTGCTGCTCCGGCGCAGACGACCGGCACATTCACGGAGCCCAGCGTCGCCTTGACCGTACCTTGCGCGAACACCGCTTTGGACCAGACGGGAAAATTCATATGTCTGAGGTCGCGTACATCCCGTATACCGGCGTCGATGACGAGACCGCGGCATCCACGCGCTTGGGCGGATGTGGCGAGCAGGTCGCCGAAATAGCCGTCCGAGCAAGAGCTGGTGGGCGCGAGCACCAGAATGTCGCCCTCCTGCAGTTGCTCGATCGCGACGTGCACCATCCAATTGTCGCCGGGCGGTGCCGAGATGGTCACGGCCGATCCGGCAATGCGCGTGCCGTCCTGGATCGGACGCATATAAGGCGCGAGCAGCCCCTTCCTGCCTTGCGCCTCGTGCACCGTGGCGACGCCGAACCCCGCCAACCGATCGATCAGCGCGAGATCGGCCCTATCGATGTTCTGCACCACGACGCCGCTCATTGTTTGCCTCCTTGGCCAGAGGAATGATCTTGGAGCCAGGGGAGGTTCCAAGAAACAGAAATCTGCCCCGCTCCCATAAATATTTGCTAAGTCCACCCTCGATGCGCGGTACGGACCTCAACCTTCGTCACCTTCGGGCGGCGCTTGCAATCCACCGCCACGGCACGATCAGTGGCGCCGCACGGGATGTGAACCTGACTCAACCGGCGATCACTCAGGGACTCGCGCGGCTCGAGCGGCAGCTTGGCACAACCTTATTCGAGCGCAGCAGCGGCGGGATGACTCCCACTGAGGCAGCGGAGACGTTCGTTCCACGCATAGCCGCCGCGCTGGAGCGGATCGCGAGCCGCCGCGTCACCGCGGCACAGATGCGCGCGTTTCTCGCGCTTGCACGAGCTGGCAGCTATGCTGCGGCAGCTAAAGCTGTCGGCACCAGCGAACCATCGCTTCACCGGGCGGTACGCGATCTGTCGCTGGCGGTTGGACGCGAGCTGGTTCAGCGCCGCGGCCGCGGTGTCGCACTGACGAGCCGAGGAAGGGCGCTCGCCCGCGAGTTTGCGCTTGCCAACGCGGACATCGAGGCAGGTCTGGAGGAACTGGCGGCAGCAACGGGTCGCGAGACGGGCTGCATAGCTATAGGCGCAATGCCTTTATGCCGCGCCCGATTGCTACCGGCGGCGATCGCACGGTTCCACGCGCGCTTCCCCGATTACCGCGTGGTGGTCGCCGAGGGTAGCCATACCGAGCTGGTCGGGCCGCTCCGCGAGGGCGAGCTGGATCTCCTGATCGGCGCATTGCGCGACGCTTCTTCAGCGCCCGACCTCGAGCAGCGCCCGCTTTTCGAGGACCGACCCGTGATCATTGCCCGGGCCGGCCACCCGCTGGCGGGAACGAGCCCTTCACCGCAGGCGCTGGCCGCGTTCCCCTGGACTATCGCTGCTCTCGGCGCTCCGCTGCGCGAATATTGGGAGGCGATGTTCACCGGCAGCGGCCTCCCAGTGCCCGCAGTGCCTGTCCAGTGCGGATCGGTGATGCTAATCCGGCAATTAATGATGTCGAGCGACTTCTTGACCCTGCTTTCGCCCGATCAGGTGGCAGTGGAATTGGAGGCGGGCTGGCTGACCATCATCGCTTCAGCGCCCCCCAAAATCCTCCGTATCATTGGCGTGATTACGCGCGCGGGATGGCAGCCGACCCCGCTCCAGAAACAGTTCCTGGCGGAGCTCGGCGTTGATGCCCACTCTTCGTAAAATCTAATTGGGTTGGTGTCGTTCGCATTGGAGAACGGCACGCCACAGTCCTAGCGATCTGCTCATGAGGATCTGCTGGATCGGCTTCGGCGAGGCGGGACGGACCTTCGCGACCGGGATGACGAGTCCTGGTCGCG
The DNA here is from genome assembly GCA_039925325.1 of Sphingomicrobium sp. Lineage (GTDB taxonomy): Bacteria > Pseudomonadota > Alphaproteobacteria > Sphingomonadales > Sphingomonadaceae > Sphingomicrobium. The sequence goes on along the minus strand of JBDSZD010000362.1, from coordinate 2,979 downwards.
CTTACGACCTGCGCGACGATAGCGAGATGCGTCAGGCAATGGCCGCGGCCGGGGTAACGCCGACCACAAGTTACCTGGAGGCGATAAGCGCAACGGACTCCGTTCTGTCGCTCGTGACGGCGGATCAGGCGTGTGCGACTGCGCAGGAGGTGGCCCGGAACGATCTCGGCGGTGCTTTCTATTTCGACATGAACTCGGTCGCGCCTGACACCAAGCGCGCGGCGGCGCAGCTGATTGATGCTGCGGGAGGCCGCTATGTCGATGTGGCCGTAATGGCGCCGGTCCAGCCGAAAGGCCGCTCAGTGCCTTTGCTCGTCTCCGGGCCGCATGCCCAGCAGGGGGCGGACGCGCTGAACGAGATCGACTTCACCGCAATCGAAATCGCCGGCGAGAAGGTCGGCGACGCTTCGGCCATTAAAATGATCCGGTCGGTCATGGTGAAGGGCATCGAGGCGCTGTCGGCGGAGTGCGCGCTTGCGGCCGCTGCGGCCGGAGTTCTCGACGGTGTCGTCGCGTCGCTGGATGTCTCCTCACCTTCTGAGGGGTGGGCCGGCCGCTTCAATTATAATCTCGACCGTATGCTGGTGCACGGGGTTCGTCGCGCTGCGGAAATGGAGGAGGTCGTAAAGACCCTCAATGCGCTGGGTACCGGCTCTATCATGAGCCAGGCTACTGCTCAGCGGCAGCGGGCTCTCGGCTCACTGCAAATCTCGCCAGCTGGCCGGCTTACCGACAAGCTCGGCCAGATAAGGGAAACCGCATGACGCTCGTGATCGATTGCCACGGCCATTATACGACGGCCCCCAGGCTGCACAGCGAATGGCGCGAGGCGCAGAAGGCGGCGTTCAAATCCGGCGAGGCGCCGCCGCGATACCCAACCATTAGCGACGATCAGATCAAAGAAACGCTCGAATCCAACCAGCTCCGCCTGCTTCGTGAGCGAGGCGCCGACATGACCCTGTTCAGCCCGCGCGCATCGGCAATGGCGCCGCACGTGGGGGACGAGGCGGTGGCGCTGGCCTGGTCGCGATACAACAACGATCTCATCAAGCGCTGCGTCGATCTCTATCCCGACATTTTCGTCGGCGTGTGCATGCTTCCGCAATCGCCGAAGGCAGATTTGCGCGGATCTATAGCCGAGCTGGAGCGCTGCGTCAGCGAGCTAGCTTTCGTAGGCTGCAACCTCAACCCCGATCCGGGTGGCGGTAAGTTCGAGCATCCTCCCCTTACCGACCGTTACTGGTATCCCTTTTACGAGAAAATGGTCGAGCTGGACGTGCCGGCGATGATCCACGTTTCGGGAAGCTGCAATCCCGCGATGCACGCCACCGGCGGTTATTACATCGCTGCCGATACGATTGCCTTCATGCAGCTTCTCGAGGGCGATTTGTTCGCCGACTTCCCGACGCTCCGCTTCATCATTCCGCATGGCGGTGGCGCGGTCCCCTATCATTGGGGCCGCTATCGCGGGCTGGCCGATATGCTGAAGAAGCCGGCGCTCGACACCCATTTGATGAACAACATCTTCTTCGACACCTGCGTCTATCACCAGCCGGGGATCAACCTGCTGGCCGACGTCATCGACACCAAAAACATCCTGTTCGGCAGCGAGATGGTTGGCGCGGTCCGAGGGATCGATCCGACAACCGGCCACTATTTCGACGATACCAAGCGCTATGTCGATGCGCTGCCGATAAGCGCCGAACAGCGGCACGCCATCTTCGAGGGCAATGCCCGGCGTGTTTTTCCACGGCTTGACGCCAGGCTGAAGGAGCGACGCCTGTGAGCGGACCCAGAGACATTCATGCCTATCTGGCGGAGTTCGAGGACATTCCGGGTACCCGCGTCTTCACTGCGGCGCGTGCTCGGCAGGGCTACCATCTCAATCAGTTCGCAATGAGCCTGATAAAGCCCGAGAATCGCGAGCGATGGAAGGCCGACGAACGCGCTTACCTCGAGGAGTGGCCGCTGACGGATGAGCAGAAGGACGCGGTCCTCGCCCGCGATTACAATCGCCTGCTGGACCTCGGCGGCAACATCTATTTCCTCTCGAAAGTCTTCTCGACCGACGGGCTCAGCTTCGTCCAGGCGGTTAGCACGATGACCGGCGTTTCTGTGGAGGATTATCAGGCGATGATGAACGCGGGCGGCCGCTCGCCGGAAGGCGTTCGCTCAAAGCAGGAGGGCCGCTGATGGCACGCATTACCGCCGGTGTAGCCTCCAGCCACGTGCCCTTGCTCGGCGTCGCGCACGACCTTGGCAAGGATAAAAACGATTATTTCGGCCCGATCTTCGCTGGTTACGAATGGACCCGCGAATGGGAGAAGACCGAGAAGCCCGATGTCGTCATCCTGGTCTACAACGACCATGCGTCGGCGTTCGACATGAAGATCATTCCGACCTTCGCGATCGGTTGCGGCGAGCGCTTCAAGCCGGCCGACGAGGGTTGGGGTCCGCGCAAGGTACCCGACGTGATCGGTCATCCCGATCTCGCCTGGCACATCGCGCAAAGCCTGATCCTCGACGAATTCGACATGACGATCATCAACGAGATGGACGTCGATCATGGCCTCACCGTCCCGCTGTCGATGATGTTCGGCAAGCCCGATGCGTGGCCGTGCAAGGTCGTGCCGCTCGCGGTCAACGTCGTCACTTATCCGCCACCCTCGGGCAATCGCTGCTGGGCGCTGGGCGAGGCGCTGCGCAAGGCGGTGGAGAGCTTCCCCGAGGATCTCAACGTCCAGGTCTGGGGCACCGGCGGCATGAGCCACCAGCTTCAGGGCCCGCGTGCCGGGCTGATCAACCAGGAATGGGACAACCGCTTTCTCGACGCATTGATCGGCGATAGCGACGCCGCGCGGTATATCCCGCACATCGAATACTTGCGCGAAACGGGCAGCGAGGGGATCGAGATGGTGATGTGGCTGGTGATGCGCGGCGCGCTCGGCAAGCAGACCCGGATGCTCCATCGCCATTATC
>JBDSZD010000361.1:0-4999 GCA_039925325.1 Sphingomicrobium sp. | reverse complement strand
ATGGGTAAGCGCTGGGGACGAGTGGGCGACAGTCCAATGATCGGTGCGGGCACGTATGCCGACGATCGCGCCTGTGCAGTTTCGGCGACGGGCTGGGGAGAATATTTCATCCGCGTGGGTGTCGCCCATGAAATTTGCGCCCGCATCCGCTTGAAGGGCGAAGACGCGCAAACAGCTGCCGACGCGGTTCTTGCTGACGTGAAGGCATTAGGCGGGGATGGCGGCGTGATCGTGGTCACACCGAGGGGCGAGCAAGTCTTTTCGTTCAACGCCAAAGGCATGTACCGCGCGATGGCGGACTCCAGGCGCCGGAAGATTGCGCTCTATTCCGAAGCCGAGGAGCGATAGGGCAAGGCCTGCCGCAGCCACTCCACCTCCTCAAGGACAGCATCGCGTTCGCCATCGAGGAAGTCAGACACCGCGCGCCGAAAGCTGGCGTTGGGAATGAAATGCGCGGAACGCGTCACGACCGGCTCATAGCCGCGCGCGAGCTTGTGCTCGCCCTGCGCTCCCGCCTGGACGGAACCTAAGCCATGAGCGATCGCCCACTCGATCGCGCGGTAATAACAAAGTTCGAAGTGGAGGAACGGCACCTCTTCGGCACAGCCCCAGTAGCGACCGAAGAGCGCATCCTTTCCGACCAGATTCAGCGCCGCCGCGACTGGCCGACCGTCGCGGTACGCCAGCATCATCAGCACCTGATCGCCAAGCCGCTCCCCGAGCAGATCGAAGAAATTTCGCGTGAGATAAGGATGTCCCCATTTGCGGCTGCCGGTGTCCTGATAGAAGGCCCACATCGCGTCCCACTCGCGCGGTCCGATGTCCTTGCCCCGCAGGGTACGAAACGCCAGTCCCTGCTGCGCCTGCGCCCGTTCCTTGCGAATCGCCTTGCGCTTGCGGCTGCTGAGCGCAGCGAGGAAGTCGTCGAAGCTTACATACCCCCGATTGCGCCAGTGATATTGGATGCCAAGGCGAATGAGCCAGCCGCGCTGCTCGCAGTGCATGGCGCCAGCTGCGTCAATGAAGGTGATGTGGGCCGACGACAGCTTGTTCTGTTCGGTCAGCGCCTCCGCCCCCGCGAGCAACTCTTGCGAGGCGGGGCCGAGCAGGCGGGGGCCGGGCACGGGCGTGAACGGAACCGCAATCTGCAGCTTCGGATAATATTGGCCGCCCGCGCGCTGCCAGGCGTCGGCCCAGCCGTGGTCGAATACATATTCGCCCTGGCTGTGGCTCTTGAGATAGGCCGGGGCGGCACCGCACAGTCGACCGTCGCGTTCCACCAGCAGCGGCGCCGGCGACCAGCCGCTGTCCCCGCCGACACTGCCGGACTCTTCAAGTAGGGACAGAAAAGCATGGCTCAGGAAGGGATCGCCGTCCGCGAGTCCGTTCCATGCTTCAGCGCCGACCGCACCAACCCCCGGCGCGAGTCGGACGATCAGTTCGGAGTCGCGGTCGGCCACTCCGCCTCAACGCCTCGAACAATAAATCGGTGTCAGCTCTTCACCGCAACAATCGCGTCTACCTCGACCGCCACGCCCAGCGGAAGCACGGTTACTCCAACGGCGCTTCGCGCATGTTTCCCGATGTCGCCGAAGACGTCCTGCATCAGCTCCGACGCTCCGTTGGCGATTTTCGGTTGGTCGACGAAGTTTGGCGTACTGCTGACGAAGACGCCGAGCTTCACGATGCGCTCGACCCGGTCGAGCGAGCCCAGCGCCGCCTTGATCTGCGCGAGCAGCATGATTCCGCAACGGCGCGCGGCGGCAATTCCTGCTTCAAGGCCCATGTCTTCGCCCAGCCGGCCCTTGATGAGGCTGCCGTCCTCGGCGAAGCTGATCTGGCCCGAAATATGCAGCAATCCGTTGATCGCGACAGCGGGGACATAGGCCGCGACCGGCGCAGCCGGCTCGGGAAGGGTGATGCCAAGTTCGGCGAGGCGTTGATCGATGCTCATGTGGTCGCGGGTGCACTTCGATGAATTCAGGGTCAACCCTTGCGATGGACCGCGAACCCTGCCCAGCTTTGATTGACCGGCATGATTTCCAGCGTGTTGATATTGATATGGCGCGGCAGGGTCGCGACCCAGAAAATCTGTTCGGCCATATCTTCGGCGGTCAGTGGATCCATATCGCCGTAAAGCTTGTCGGACGCTTCCTGGCTGCCGGTGCGCACGAGAGTGAATTCGGTCTCCACCATCCCCGGATCGATCGAGGTCACGCGCACCCCCGTGCCTTCGAGGTCGCAACGCAGGTCGAGCGAGAATTGCCGGACGAACGCCTTGCTGCCGCCATACACCGAGCCGCCTTTGTACGGATAGGAAGCGGCGACCGACGACAGGTTGAGTATGCCGCCCCGGCGCTCGATCAGCTTGGGCAACAGCGCTCGCGTCAGTGCGACGAGGGCGGTGATGTTGGTTGCAATGACGCCTTCCAGCACGTTCCAGTCCGCTTCATGCGGCGATTGCTGCGGCGGCGCGAAGCCGGCGTTGTTGAGCAGCAGGTCGATGTCGCCCCACGGGCTATCCAAACCCGCAAGCGATTCGACCGCCTCCAAGTCGCGCATGTCGATTTCCAGGGGCAGGAATTGCTCGCCCAACTCATCGGCGAGAGCGCGCAGCCGGTCGCCTCTCCGTCCGGTCCCGACCACTCGCCATCCGGCGTTCGCAAATTTGACCGCTGCGGCGCGGCCGATGCCGGAGGTTGCGCCGGTGATAAGGACCGTCCTTGTCATGCCTGTTCCTCGAATTTTTGCAGAATCCACGCGCATGCTGCCGGCCAGTCGTCGATGCGCGCATGAGCGCCCGGGGCCGGCGGAACCCACTTCGCGAGCTTGGGCTCGGCGATCATGTGCAAGCGCCACACCTCCGGGGCGTGGTCCGCGACCGATTGATGGTGCACCGGCAGATCATCGACGAAAACAATCGTGCTCGCGCTATGCCGCGCGGCGATCTCCCGCACCGGCGGGCCCTTGCCGCCCTGATTGCAGACGACTTCGTGCGCGATCCCATGCGCGGCGAGCTGATCGACGCGCCAGCCGTGCGCGTGATCGCCGAGATTGGTGAGAATCACGACATCCGCGACCTGAGCGATGCGTTCCAGCGCCTCGATCGCTCCCGGGACGAGTGTCTGCCGGTGCATCTGCTCGCGGAAGAACTGATCGAGCAAAGGCCATACTTCGGCTGTGGGGAGAACTTTTCCGGTCGCCGCATGGCTCAGTGCGCCAGCGAAATCCGGGCGCTCGACGTCGAAGCGAATGGCGTGCTCCTCGTCGAGCCAGTCGCCGAAGTGCGAGACCATGTGCAGCAGCACTTCATCGCAATCGGTGATCAGCAACGGACGGCTCATTGCTCAAGCGCCTCACGCGCCCGCACTAAATGTTCGGGCGGGATCCCGATTTGGGCGGCGACGGACAGCAGGTCCGGCTCATGGGCCTCAAGAAAGGCCAGTAGCGCCGCCAGAAGCGATGTTTCCGAGGCGCGGCGGCGAAGTTCGTCTGTCCCAATACCGGTCACGTCGAGGAACCGTTGCGCCCTCCGTTCGTCGGTCAGCGTCGCCGCGAGGGCGGCAAGAGCCAAGGCATGCGGATCATTTGGCGTCTGCGCCTGCATAGCCTAGGCTCACTGTCTCAAGGTAGTGGGAAGACCGGATTGGCGAGAATTCTGATTGTCGAGGACAACGCCCTCAACATCAAATTGTTCTGCGACCTTTTGGCCGCGCACGGCCATGTTCCGGAAGCGGTCACCGACAGCCGTCTGGCGCTTGAGTGCGCGCGGCAATTTGCCCCTGACCTGGTCATCACGGACATTCAATTGCCCCATGTCAGCGGGCTTGAACTGATCCAGCTGCTGCGGTCCGACAAGAAACTCGCCGACGTGCCGATCATGGCGGTCACGGCTTATTCCGCAATTGGCGATGAAGAGCGCATCCGCGGGGCGGGCGCGCAGGCCTACGTTTCGAAACCCATATCGGTGGTCAAATTCGTGCAGCAGGTGAATGCTCTGTTGAACGTCGAGGACTCGGAAGCCACCGCATCCGCGGTTTGAGTTTTTACCAAGGGAGCGGGCGCCGAGTGGCACCGCCGCTTACTTGATCTTCGCTTCCTTGAACTCGACATGCTTGCGCACGACCGGATCATATTTGCGGAATGACATCTTCTCGGTCTGGTTGCGCGGGTTCTTCCTGGTCACGTAGAAGAAGCCAGTGTCGGCGGTGCTGACGAGCTTGATCTTGACGGTTGCCGGCTTGGCCATCGCGAGAAATCCTGAATTTCACAAAAAAGAAGAGCGGCCTGCTGCCGCTCAATCGAAGCGCTCTCTGGCTTCGCGGGCGTATTTTGTCAAGCGGAGCGCACTGTAACGGGCTCTTAACCTTAGTGGGCCACCTTCCGTTGTCAGGGAGATTGGATATGGCCGGTGACTCGCTTTCCGCAGCACGCGCGCACATCGCGCGCCGAGTCGCGGAGGTCCGTGAGCGCGGTCTCCGTCTTTCGCCGCTCGATCTTCACGTCCGCATGGACGAAATTCGGCAGATCGCAGTCGCCAACGGCATGAGCAATCTCGCGGAACTCGCACATTGCTCGGCCCAGCTGGCGCTTTTGCCGGGTCATCGCGTCGCGGTCCGATCCTGTCTCGAGCATGTCGATGAAGCCATGCACAGCCGCACTCCGGCCGATTGCACGGCCATTCTCGCGGCGCTGGCGGTCCGGCTGCACTGACGATCCGGCACCGCAGGCGGGTTCGCGCATTGTGATCGACGATGCGCGCCTTCTCCCAACTGCTCGACGCCTTGGTCTACACCCGATCGCGCAACAGCAAGCTTCGGCTGATCGGCGATTATCTCAAACAAACCCCTGACCCCGACCGCGGCATCGCGTTGGCCGCGCTCACCGGATGCCTCGACATCCCGACCGTCAAACATGCCGCGGTACGGGCAATCGCGGAGGATCGGGTCGATCCGGTGCTGCTCTACATGTGCCGCGACTATGTCGGCGACATGGCGGA
>JBDSZD010000360.1:0-6002 GCA_039925325.1 Sphingomicrobium sp. | reverse complement strand
CAAGCTCGACGTCGAGCCGATGCGCGACCGGCTTGCGCAGGCCCTGTTCAGCGGCCGCCTCGGCGGCGACGCCGCGATCGGGCGCGAGACGCAGGCGACTGCAAGCTGATGTCCAAATTGGTCGGCTATCCCTTCAACGATACGTTCGACTTCGTCCGGCCGGTTGAAGCCGCGGTGCGCGGCTCGGACGGCGAACTCGCCACGGCCGCCGTCAATGCGCCCCGCTTCGATCATGATCTCGCCGGCGTCCGTCTCGGGATGCTGGTTGGCCCCGGCGAGACGCTCGGCCAGCCCGATCGCTGCGCCGTCGTGGCCGGCGATTGGGAGATCTTGGGCGAAGCCACCGTGCTTCACGAATATGCGCAAATCGACGGTACGATCGTGCGCCGCGCATTCTACACTCGCGACGTGCGGGCAATGTGCAATGCGGTCCTGCGCGTCGATTGCCACCATCGGATCATCGGCGCGGTGCCCGGCCTGCTGAAGAACAAGGACGGCCTGGTCCGGTACCGCGAGCGATCGTGGAAGCTTGCCGCCAAGCTCGGAACCGGCGTCGACGGCGAGCAGCTCGGCGATGGCAGCGGCGAGATGGAAAGCGGCGCCGATCGCGGCCTGGTCGAAGCGTAGCGTTTTGATGGCCGCCCCATCCACTCCAACCGTGGGCGGCTGATGGCCGAAGAAACTCCGTTCCCCGTCGTTCAGCCGAAGGAGGCGCTGGCTTTCTTCCGATCGAAAGGCCTGCAGACCGGCTTCGCCTGGCAGGATGTGTGGCAGGAGGAACATGCCCGCGCATTCACCGTCGCCAAGGCGATGAGCCGCGACCTGCTGGAGGATATGCGCGGCGCGGTCGACAAGGCGCTTGCGGACGGCAGTACGCTTGCGGACTTTCAGCGCGAGCTGCGCCCTTTGCTCGAACGCAAGGGCTGGTGGGGTCGCAAGTCGATGCTGGATCCGGCGACGGGCGAGCAGAAGATCGTCCAGCTCGGCAGTCCGCGGCGGCTGAAGACCATCTTCGAGGTCAACATGCGCTCGGCTTATGCGGCCGGACGCTGGGAGCGCGCCGAGCGATCGAAGGCGGGCTTCCCCTTCCTGCGCTATGTGACGGCCGGCGACCGCAAAGTGCGTCCCGAGCATCAGGCGTGGCACGGCGTGGTACGCCCGATCGGCGACGACTTCTGGAACACGCATTATCCGCCGTGCGGCTGGAACTGCCGCTGCACCGCCGTGCCGGTCAGCAATTCGATGCTCGGTCGGCGCGGCTGGTCCGTCACCGAGGATCCGCCGAGCTTTCCGAAAGAGGCCTATACCAATCCGCGCACCGGCGAGGTGACGGCGATCGAGCGCGGCATCGATCCGGGATTCAACTTCAACGTCGGTAAGGCGTATTTCGACACCCTGGCGCCACCGCCCAACGGCGGCACGGCCGCGCCGCCCGCGGCCGGCGTGGACGCCTTCCTCGCCGCGTTCGGGATCGACCCGCAGGCGCCAGACGATCAGCGCCGGCAAAACTTCTTCGACAAATCGGGCTGGCCGCTCGCCGTCAGCTCGGGCTGGTTCCTGAACGCGGCTCGAAAACTCGTCGTGCCAGGGAAGCTGCCGAAGGGCGCGGGCGCAACTGCCACCCTCGGCCTGGTCGGGAACGCGATCGCCGATCCCGACGAGATCCGGCGCGTGTGGATCGCGGACGAGTCCGGGACGAAACGGTTGACGCACCGCTACCTGAAGTTCGGCGCTGATGACGCGGTCCTGGTGGACGTCGGCCGCGCCGGCTGGAGCTTCGAATTGGTCGACAAGCGCAGGGCCTTTGCGGCCGCGCATGACGGAGTGAGGGCCTGGTCGCCTGTGCGATCGGCGCTGGCCCGCGAATATATCGAGCTGTCGCTGCAGCCGGAGGGAATCGGGCTCAAGACACTGATCCTCTCGCCGATCGCCAACTCGCAGCTGACGAAGCTGGCGCGGCTCGTGCCTGGCGTCGATCTTCGCCACCTTGCGCTCGATTCCAGCAACGTGCGTCATGCGATGAAATTCCACGGCAAGGATCGAAGCCAGGAGCGCGCGCTTGGGATCGAGGACGTGGCGGAGGCGGATCGCATCTTCAATGCGGCGACGCTCAGCAAAGGTGATCCCTACCGCAGCCGGGAAGGCTTCTACCGGGTGCATATCGATGCGGAGGTGGACGGCGTCCGCTATTCGGGCGCGTTCGAGATACGCCGCGATCGGGCGGTGCTGCAGACGCTTCGAAGGAAGTAATCGCTGCGCCGTCTTGTGCCTCAAGGGCCTAGACACACGTCCGGAACGGCGCGCAGCTTGAGGGCGCATATACTCTTCGTGGCCCGGCGCTTCAACCTGCCGCCTCCGTGCCCCTTTGCAATTGTCCTGATCCGGCTGATACTGCCGGCGCGATCGGCGCGATGCCCGATTCTCCCCTCGCATTCGCCAAACCCCTGATCCCCTGACATTTGTCAGGGAAAGGCTCTCCGCGCTTCATCTTATGACCAGCTCAACGAAGCCGGCCACGTCTCGCAATGACCGTGGCCAGCAGGTTTTCGCAGAGGAGCTGGTGCGGGCATGCGCAAGGACGTCGAACTTCGAGCAAGCGCCGCGCTAAGCGACGTCGAGCTCGTCGGCGGCCGCGCGCCCAACCGGATCATGCTGATGCCGATCGGCGAGGCTGTGCCGCGCGATGGTCGCAAGCCCTGGTTTGTTGCAGACCGCGCGCACGCCGAGGAGATCGTAGTCGCAACGCAAAAGCGGCTGGGCAGCACTGCCATGATGATCGATTATGATCATCAGTCGCGGCTTGCGCCCAAGGTTGCCGGCCGGGCGATGGCTGCCGGCTGGGTCGAGCCCGCCGCGTTCCATGTCGAAGACAGCGGAATCTACGTGGACGTCGAGTGGACGGCGGCTGCCCGCTCGGAACTCCGCGACCGTCAGTACCGCTACATCAGCCCGGACTTCGGCCACACCAAAGATGGCCGGGTCACCCGACTTTTTGCCGCTGCTCTGACCAACACGCCCGCGCTTGAGCTGGCAGCCGTGGCGAGCGCGCATTCCAATTTTGAGGAGAGTGACATGAAGTTTGTAACCGAGAAGCTTGGCCTGCCGGAAGATGCCGACGAAACGGCGATCACCGCGGCGATCGACAACCTGCTGGCCGGTGCCAGCCTGGTCGCGATCGCAAGTGCGCTCAGCCTTGCCGAGGACGCGAACGCCGAAGAGATTGCCACCGCTGCGGCTGCCGCTGCAGCTCGCCCGGAACCGGTCGACCTCAAGCCGATCGCCGCTGCTCTTGACCAGGCGGAGGACGCCAACGTCGAGCAGCTCGCGACTGCCGCCGCCGAGCTCAAGGCCGGCGTCATCGATCCGACCAAATATGTCCCGATCGAAACGCACCAGCTGGCGATCGCCAGGGCCGCGAAGATCGACGAGGACCGCGCCACCGCTGCGGTCGACGCCGCCATCAGGGAAGGCAAGGTTGCCCCTGCCAGCCGGAATTGGGCGCTCGGCCTGTTCAAAAAAGACGAGGGCAGCTTCGTCGAATTCGTCGCCACTGCCGCCGTCATCCTCAAGCCAGGCGAAGAGGATGTTGAGCACCGCAGCGGCGCGGACCAGCTGACCGAGGAAGAGACCGCGGTCTGCTCGATGATGGGCGTCAAACCCGAGGACTACCTCAAGACCAAGAAGGATCTCGCATAATGGCCGCAGCGACTGCCGACCGGAACACCACCGAGCGCGCGGGCGATGTCTTCTCCGATCCGGTGAAGGCCGCCACCAAGATCTACGCCGGCACGATCCTGTGCCTCGACGCTGCCGGCAACGCGCAGCCCGGCGCAACCGCTCTCGGCCTGATCGTTCGCGGCCGCGCCGAGGAACAGGTGGACAATAGTGCCGGCATCGCCGGTGCGTTGAGCATCACCAGCCATCGCGGCGTCTTCCCGTTCGCGAACAGCGCGGCTGGCGACGCCATCACTCGGGCCGAAATCGGGGACGATTGCTACATCGTCGACGATTCCACCGTCGCCAAGACCAGTGGCGGAGCGACCCGCTCGGTCGCCGGCAAGATCATCGACGTGGACGCCGCAGGCGTCTGGGTCCGGCTCGGCTTTTAGGCTCTCCAGGGGGATCAGCAGCAACCATGAAAATCAATTCAGGCAATCTCAGGACGCTCGGAACCGGGTTCCAGACCCGCTTCCAGGGTGGGCTCGGCCAGGCGGAAGCGCAGGCCGATCTCGTCGCCACCGTCGTTCCCTCAAGCACCGGCTCGGAGGAATATGGCTGGCTCGGCAAGGTGCCGAATGTGCGCGAATGGCTCGGGGACCGCGTGGTCAACAACGCCACCAAGTCCGACTACAAGATCAAGAACCGCGACTTCGAACTGACGATGGCGGTCGACCGCAACGATATCGAGGATGATAACCTCGGCATCTACGGCCCGCTGTTCGAAGAGATGGGCCGCTCGTCGGGTGCCTTCCCGTCGCAGCTGGTCTTCGGCCTCCTCAAGAACGGTTTCAACACCGCCTGCTACGACGGCCAATATTTCTTCGACACCGATCACCCTGTGCTCGGCGCTGATGGAGTGACCGTCAATTCGGTCAGCAACGTGACAGCCGGCGCCGCCGCGCCCTGGTTCCTGATGGACCTCAGCCGCGCGATCAGGCCGATCATCCTGCAGAAGCGGAAGGACTTCCAGTTCGTCCCGATGGACAATCCGGACGATCCCAATGTCTTCCACAAGAAGCAGTTCCTCTACGGCGTCGACGCCCGCATGAACGTCGGGTTCGGCTTCTGGCAGTTCGCCTTCGCCTCGAAGACCGCGCTCGACACGGCCGGCTATGCCGCCGCGTTCACCGCGCTTGAGGGTCTGAAGGGTGACATGGACCGTCCGCTCGGCATCCGCCCGACCCACCTGGTCGTTCCGCCCGTCTACCGCGAAGCGGCGCAGCGCATCCTCAACAACGAGAATGACGCCGCGGGCGCGTCCAACCCGTGGAAGGGCTCGGCCAAGCTGGAGGTGGTTCCGTGGCTGGCGTAAGCGGCGGGGTCCCGCCCTTCGTCCAGGTCCGCGCCAGGACGGGCACGTTCCGGCGAGCGGGCCATGCCTTCAGTCCCGAGTTCGAGATCTTCGAACATGGCGATCTCGACGCCGGCGAGCTGGCCGCCCTGGTCAGCGAGCCAGCGCTTGAGGTGCAAGGCTCGATCGATGGCGAGACCTATGTCCCGATCGCGGCCGCTGACGTTCCGGAAGCGTCGACCGGCCCGGTGGCCGAGCTCGGCCGGTCGGACGATCAGATGGTCGAGGATCTCCGCAACCAGCTCGAAACCGCGAACACAGCGATCGATGAGCTCGAAGATAAGCTGAAGGGATCCGAATCCTTGGTCGAAAGCCTGAACAATCAGGTTTCTTCCCACCAATCGGCCCTCACGGCGGCAGCCGAAAGGCTGTCCAAAGCCGAGATCGAAGCGGGCAAAATCATCGCCGAGTGCGACGATCGCATCAAGGCGCTGGAGGCCCTCAAGATCGAGGACGTCAGTGCGAACGGCGAAGTCGAGCTCACCCCGCCCGCCGAAGCGAAGCCCGCCAAGGCTGGCGGCAAGACCAAGGCGACGGCGCAATCCTGACGCTCGCCACCTGAAACCTGCGGCCGGCTGCCTGCGCCGGCCGCGGACTTCCACCGCAGGCTGACCGGGGGAGCCTGACGTCGAATGCCTGCCTATGCCGCCTTGTCTGATCTGCTGGAGCGCTTCGAACAGCGTGAGCTGGTGCAGATCACCGACGACGCCGGCACCGGCGCGGTCGACCAGGTCCGCATCGATCGGGCGCTGACCGCCGCGACCGCGACGATCGATGGTTATCTGGCGGCGAAGTACCAGCTGCCGCTCGCCCGCGTGCCCGACAACATCATCGACCTGTGCTGCGACATCGCCCGCTTCAAGCTGTGGCGGCAGACGCCGCCCGAGAATGTCGAGAAGGCCCACTCGACCGCGCTGAAGATGCTGGAGCA
>JBDSZD010000359.1:0-4813 GCA_039925325.1 Sphingomicrobium sp. | reverse complement strand
TTCAACCGAGTGGAAAATCCTCGATCGGGTTGAGCAGGCCGAACTTCTCCTTCGACGGCTTGTGCGGCAGCGGTGGCCAGTCGATGCGCGACTCCTTGATGCGTGTGTCGGGCATGCGGTCGAGCAGGTCGCGGATGAGCGTCAAGCGGCCGCGCTTCTGGTCGTTGAAATCGACCAGGGTCCACGGCGCGACATCGTTATGCGTCGCCTTAAGCATGCTTTCCCGGGCCCGTGTATATTCGTCATATTTGGCGCGAGCGGCCTGGTCGATCGGCGACAATTTCCAGCGTTTGAGCGGATCGGCGAGCCGCTCGGCGAAGCGCTCTTCCTGCTTTTCCTGGTCGCACGTCAGCCAATATTTGAACAACAGAATGCCGTCGTCGATCAGCATCCGTTCGAAATCCGGCACGGCGGCGAGGAAGGCGCGGACCTGCGCGCTGGTTGCGAACCCCATGACCTTTTCAACGCCCGCCCGATTGTACCAGCTGCGGTCGAACAAAACGATCTCGCCGCGGCCCGGCAAGTGCGGCACGAAACGCTGGAAATACCATTGACCGGCCTCCGCCTCGCTCGGCTTCGAGAGCGCGACGACGCGGCATTGGCGCGGGTTAAGTACGTCGGCGATGCTCTGGATCGCCCCGCCCTTCCCGGCCGTGTCGCGTCCTTCGAACAGGATCAGCAGCCGCTGACCGGTCGCCGTCACCCAGCGCGCCATCGCCACCAGCTCCGCCTCCATCGGCTCGACCAGCTTCTCGAATTCCTTGCGCTTCAGCTTGTGCATCGCTTGCGTCTCCTGCCGGCGCGACCCTGCACCAAAATGGCGCCGAGGTCAGCAGTCGAGAACGGCGTCACCTGATGTCCACAAATCCGCAACCGCGCTGCAACATCGCGCTGCTATTGGGTGGTCATGACGGCAAGCATCCTGATCGTCTCGCTCGTCCTGATGCTGGTTTGCGCGTTGGTCAGTTCGGTGGCGGCCCGCGCCTTGATGCGCTCCTACACGCTCAGCATCGACAGCTGGGCGGACAGCGTCCAAGGCGAGGAACTAGAGCGGTTGCGCTGAACAGGGCGCGTAATGCGAGCTATGGTGCGCCCTCAGTTTCGTTAGCGGCCGCCGCCGACCCAGCCCGCGACCTCGATTGCAACCTGGTTGGCGGCGCGGTTGAGCGCTGCGCCGACGCTGACCCGATCGACGGCCGAGGGAATACTGGCTTCAAAGCGGCGGGTTTCGACCCGCGTCCCGCCCTGCGTCGACAGTGCGCCGTCGAACTGGACGATCACCGATCCGGTGGC
The DNA here is from genome assembly GCA_039925325.1 of Sphingomicrobium sp. Classification (GTDB taxonomy): domain Bacteria; phylum Pseudomonadota; class Alphaproteobacteria; order Sphingomonadales; family Sphingomonadaceae; genus Sphingomicrobium. Next base: position 3,520 of record JBDSZD010000359.1, on the reverse strand, counting down.
ATTATCGTAACCAAAGCGATTGATCTGTCCGTTGACCAGCAGGCCGGGGTCGAGCCCGGTCAACTTGGGGTTGAGCACCACGCGGTTGGTGCGCCGGCGGATCGTCTCGGCGAGCAATTCCTGGAACAAGCGGTCCGGCGTGTCGATCCACTGCAAGTCGGTGAGGTACTGGACGTCGTACGTGCTGACCTGGGCCGGAACGCGGACGGTGCGCAATTCCTTGCTGATCACCGGAACGTTGACGGTCACCGCTTCTCCGGCATTGGCGGAACGCTGAAACGCGACCGGTGCGGCCTCCGGAGTCAGCCGCAGCAGCGTCGGAGGGGCCTTGCCTCCGCCGAGCAGGCCACCGAGCGAACAGGCCGTCAGCGATGCCGCCGCCGCAGCCAGGAAAATGATCCGCGACAGGTTCATCACTTTTGTTTCCTTGGCTTATAGTCGGGCAGTTTTTGAGGCCCCAAAGCGCCGCCGATGCCGCCTTGCTCAAGCCGTTGAGAAAAACCGGTCAGCGATTCCGACAATTCGCGCAGGTCGCGCACCAGGCGGTTGGCTTCGGGCAAAGTCGACTTGGTCAGATTCTGGATACCCGGCCGCGCATCCGCGATCATCGCATCGAGATTGCCCGTGGCGCGCTCCACTCCAGCGATCGCGCGACGAAGATCCTGCGCGGCCGGTTGGGCCTGTTCCTTGACCAGGCGGTCGGTGCTGTCGGCAAGCCGCGCGACATTCTGCGCCGCAATCCCGGCGTTGCGAGCGGCGATGCGAGCGTCCTGCATGGCGTCGGCGAGGTCCGGAGCGCGCTCCCGCAAGATGCGAGTGGTTGCGTCGACATTTTCCAATATATCGGAGATGGAATTCTGATTCCGGTCGCTGAGCAATTCGGTCAGACGTTCGGTCAGGCGTTGGATGCGGTCGAGCAATTCAGGAGCGCTGTTGAGCAGTGCGCCAAGCCCGCCCGAACTCGCCGGAATGACCGGGCAACCCTGCGGCCCGACTTGTGTTATCGGGCGGCCGCCCTTGACCGCACCGTTGAGCTGGATCTCGTTGGCGCCGGCCAGGCTGACGCTCTTGATCTGAGCCGTCGTGCCTTGAAGAACAGGGGTCTCGGCATCGACGTCGATCCGCACCCAGACGAATTCAGGCCGGTTCGGAAGTAGCGAGATTCTGTCGATCTGCCCGACGGGAACGCCGGAGAAGCTGACCGTCGAGCCCTTGGCGAGGCCACCGACCGCAGGGAAGTAGATATCGAAACACTTGGAATCCTTGTTCGAAAACCCGGCAAGCCAGACGATGAAGAACAAGGTTCCGACGAGGAGCGCGAGGACGACGGCGCCGACCATAAGATGATTAGATCTTGTCTCCATCAGCCTTTGACCGCTTCCTTGTGGTTAGCCGCGGCAGCACGGCCGCGCGGCCCGTTAAAATATTCTTGTATCCAAGGATGATCCAAAGCCAGCAATTCTGCAATCGTTCCCACCGCGATCACTTTGCGATCGGCGAGGACCGCAACGCGGTCGCAGATTTCATGCAGCGTATCGAGATCGTGCGTGATGAGGAAGACGGTGAGGTCCAACCGTTTCTGAAGCGACTGGATGAGTTCGTCGAAGGCCGCTGCGGCGATTGGGTCGAGGCCTGCGGTCGGCTCGTCCAGGAACAGCAATTCGGGATCGAGCGCGAGCGCCCGGGCGAGGCCGGCGCGTTTGCGCATGCCGCCGGACAATTCGGACGGATATTTGGGACCGGCATCTGGCGACAGACCGCTCATGGCGATCTTGTATCCCGCGATCTCGTCGAGCAGCGGAGGCTTGAGCGCCGGGAAATATTCCTTGATCGGAACTTCGACATTCTCGGCGACGGTCAGGGTCGAGAACAAAGCGCCGTTCTGGAACAGAATTCCCCAGCGACGGCGGATGTTCTTGGCCTCGTCCTCCGACCGGTCGACCATATTCTCGCCGAGAACTTCGATTTCGCCAGCGTCGGGCCGCTGCAGTCCGATGATTGACCGCATCATGACGGACTTACCGGTTCCGGAGCCACCGACGACGCCAAGGATTTCTCCTCGTCGGACGTCAAGGTCGAGCCCTTCATGGATGACCTGATCGCCAAAACTATTTTTCAGGCCGCGGATCTTGATAATTAACTGGTCGCTCATGCCCAGCCGACCTTCGTGAAGAACACCGCAAAGACGGCGTCGAGCACGATCACGAGGAAAATCGACTGGACGACTGCCGTCGTAGTCCGAACGCCGACCTCCTCGCTATTGCCCTGCACCAGCATGCCCTGGAAGCAGCCCGCCAGGCCGATGATGAAGCCGAACACCGGTGCCTTGATCAGCCCAACATAGAGGTCGGTCATCGGAACCACCTCCTGCAGGCGCTGAATATAGGTGTCGGGCGGAATTCCGAGCACCATCCACACGAACACGCCGCCGCCGAGCAGGGACATGATCATCGCCCAGAAGGCCAGCAGCGGCATCATGATGGTGCTGGCCAGCATGCGCGGGAGGACCAGGGCTTCGATAGGAGAGACCCCGATCGTGCGCATCGCGTCGATTTCCTCGGTGATCTTCATCGTCCCGATCTGCGCCGCGAAGGCCGAGCCGGACCGGCCTGCAACCATGATCGCGGTCATCAATGTGCCGAGTTCGCGCACCGTGATTCGGCCGATCAGGTTGATCGTGTAGACCTCGGCGCCAAACTGCTGGAGCTGGACCGCGCCCTGCTGCCCGACCACGATGCCGATAAGGAAGCTCATCAGGCCGATGATTCCAAGCGCACGGACGCCGACCACGTCAAAGCGCTGGACGACGGCGTTGAGGCGGAAACGCTTGGGCCGGCGAATGACGTTGGCGAATCCGAGCAAAGTCGCGCCGAAGAAGCCGAGCAGGCCGACCAGCGTCCTTCCCGCCTCGGCGACCCATCCGCCAAGCTCGTTCACAAGGCGATAGAGGCCACCCCGCTCTTCTGGCCGAACGCGCGTCGGCTTGTCGAACTCGGCGACTTGATCGAGCAGGCTCTGGGATTCAGGGCTGGCGTTGACGACCTTGGCGTCGCGGTCGCGCACGGCGCGGTGGATCAGCCAGGCGCCGACGGTGTCCATCCGCTCGACCTGGCCAAGATCGATCGTCAGCGGGTCGACACAGCTGTCAAGCTCCCTCGCCAGAGTTCCCGCGCGGATGATGGTCAGCGACCCCGACACGGAATAGGTGTGCCCGCCAGAACCTTCCGTATGCCTTACTTCGACCATCGCGGCGGTTGTTGCGCGAAATGCGGCTGATCGGCAAGTGCGCGCGTACGCAGCCCTTCCCTGTGACATCGCGCCTCTTTATGCGCTTTGCCGATGAGTGATGAGCAGCGACCGATCTTCGTTCCCGTCGGTGACAATCCGGCGCGCCTGTTCGGGATGGATGCGCGCACGCGCGCGCTTCGCCTGGCGGCCAATGCCGGCTTCGAGACCGCCGACAGCCCGGCCGCGGGACGCTCGGCGCTGCTGGCCAATTTGGCCTTCGCGTGGGACCCGG